>WLEG01000001.1 GCA_009704425.1 Actinomycetota bacterium
CCCATGATGGACGTGGGGATGATGACCGCGACCGAGGTTCCCTTGGCCACCACGTTCAATTCGCTGAAGAACACGATCATCGCCGGCACCATCACCACGCCGCCACCGATGCCGAGAAGTCCGGCGAGGGTGCCGGTCGCCAGGCCGATGAACACGAGGGCGATCGCGGTGACCGCCGTGATGGCATCGCGACCGTCGGCGGTCATGGGTATGAACAGTCGAATCGCGGTGGCGATCAACATGGCCGCGAACAGATAGCCGAGCACCTTGCGGGGCAGGACGTGAATCCATTTGGTACCGAGGATCGCGCCCGCGAGAGCACCGATGACGAGCCACAGCGCCATCGGCCAGTCGACGTTGTCGTGACTCCAGTAGGTGACGAGGCTCGCCACCGAGATGGGCAACACCGCGCCGAGCGACGTGCCGTTGGCCAGGCGTTGGTCGAAACGCAACATCAGCACCAGCGCGGGCACGACGAGGATTCCGCCACCCACTCCGAACATTCCCGAGAGCAAACCGGCACCCACACCGATGGCGACGACGCGCCCGATGGAGTACTCGGAATTGGCGGTCGTCATGAAACTGTTCTAGCCGATCAGGCCAGAACGAAACCGGACACGCGTCGACGATGGAAGTTCGCGTCTCCGTACGAACGCATCAGAGCCCAGGCCTTCTTCATCCACAGTTGGAGGTCGGCCTCCCACGTGTATCCGATGCCGCCGTGCACCTGCATGGTGCTGCGACTGGTGCGGTAGGCCGCCTCGCTGGCGAGCGCCTTGGCCATGCTGATGTCGCGAACCGACGTGTCGGCTCCGGTGGACGCCGAGAACGCCGCGCGATACGTCGGTGCCTTGGCGAACTCCACCTTCAACAAGGCGTCGGACATGAGATGCTTCACCGCTTGGAACGAACCGATCGGCTTGCCGAACTGCTCGCGCACGCGGGCGTACTCGGCCGCGATCTCGATCATCCGCTCGGAGAGTCCGATGAGGTAGGCCGCCGAGGCCAGAGCCATGGCATCGAACGGATCGAGTCCACCCACGTTCGCGTCGGCGTTCGTCCGGTCGCCGCCGGTGACCGTGAACAGTCGGCGGCCTCCGTCCATGCCGTGCGCGTCGGTCGCGTCGAACGACTCCAGAACGTGGTCCTTTCGCACGATCACGTCGGCCACACCGGCGTGCGCCACGTACGGCGAGTCGTCCACCCACAGCGTTGCGACCGAGTCACCCGCGATCAGCGGCGCACCGAACCGCGTCGAGGCCAGAGCCGGAACGGCGACCGCCATGTGCTCGAGGACCGGTCCGGGCACGGCGGCGCGTCCGAGTTCCTGGAAGAGCAGGATGGCGTCCACGAAGGATCCACCCATGCCGCCGGCGGATTCGGGGGCCAGCATCGACAGCACGCCCATGCCCGACAGGTGCGACCAGAGTTCGGGGGAGTGGCCGGTGCCGTTCTCCCACACCTCCCTCACGACAGAGGCGGGGCACTCGTTGGCGAGCAGTTCGCGCAATCCCTCGGCGAAGAGTCGTTGGTCGTCGGTGAAGGAGAACTTCATGGCTCACATTCCCTTCGGGAGTTGCAGAACGCGGTCGGCGATGATGTTGCGCTGGATCTCGTTGGTGCCGGCGTAGATCGGACCGCTCAGCGAGAAGAGGAAACCGTCCACCCAGCGTTCGAGGGGGCCCTCCATGCGCTCGGCCTCCGGTCCGATGATCTGCAGGGCGATCTCGTGGATGCGCACGTCCATCTCGCTCCAGAAGATCTTGTTCAGACTGGCTTCGGCGCCGATGGGGCGACCCTCCAGCATTCCGGTGACGGTCTGATACGTGTGCAGACGGTAGCCCTCGGCCTGCATCCAGACGTCGGTGACGGCGTCGGCGAGCGCGGTGTCGGACTTGTCGCCCAGTCGCTGCCACAACGCGACGAGCCGGTTGACGGCCTCGCTGAAGCGGGCCGGACTGCGCAGACTCACACCGCGTTCGAAGCCCGCGGTGGCCATGGCGACGCCCCAACCCTTGTCGACCTCGCCCAGGGTGTTCTCGACCGGCACGCGCACGTCGTCGAAGAAGATCTCGGCGAAACCGGTGTCACCATCGAGTTGGGCGATCGGACGCACCGTGATGCCGGGCAGATTCAGGGGGCACAGGATGAACGTGAGACCACGATGGCGCTCGGCCTCGGGGTCGGTGCGGAAGATGCCGAAGCACCAGTCGGCCCACACGGCTCGGCTGGCCCAGATCTTCTGGCCGTTCAGGATCCAGTCGTCGCCGTCGCGCAGGGCCTTGCTCTTGATGCCCGCCAGATCGCTGCCGGCGTTGGGCTCGCTCCACGCCTGACCCCAGACGATCTCGGACGACGCCATCGTGGGAAGGAACTTCTCCTTCTGCGCGTCGGTGCCCACTTCCATGATGGTGGGGCCGAGTAGGAAGATGCCGTTCTGGTTCACACGACCGGGCGCACCGGCGCGGTAGTACTCCTCCTCGAAGATGAGCCACTTGATGTAGTCGGCCCCGCGGCCGCCGTACTGCTCGGGCCACGACACGGCCGACCAGCGACCGTCGTACAACTTCTTCTCCCACTGACGGTGCAAGGCGAAGCCCTCGGCGGTGTCGAAGCTGGGCAGCGGTTCGGAGGGGACGTTGGCTTCCAGCCAGGTGCGAGCTTCGAGGCGGAAGGCGATCTCGTCGGCGGTTTCGCGCAGATCCATAAGCAGGAAACCCTAGTCGCCACCCCCGGGAAATCTGACGCTGTGTCAGAAAAGGACGAACCGGCACAGGGCGTCGCGGTGGCCGGAAGTAATCTCGCCGTCGTGGGGGACACATCGGGCGTGGGACCGTCGCGCATCGACGCCCTGGACGGCCTGCGCGCCGTGGCGGTGGTGGCCGTGTTGTTGTTCCACCTCGATCTGGCGTGGATGCCCGGTGGCTTTCTCGGCGTTTCGCTGTTCTTCACGCTGTCGGGGTTCTTGATCACCCGGTTGCTCCTGGACGAGGTCGATCGCACCGGCCGGGTGGCGTTGCGAACGTTCTGGGCTCGTCGCTTGCGCCGTCTGTCACCGGCGGCCCTCGTCGTGTTGGCCGTGGTCGCGATCATGTCGCTGTGGGGGGTGTTCGAAGGCGCCCGGTTGCGCGGGGATTTGGGTGCATCCCTGGGCTACGTGGCCAACTGGCGATTCGCCACCGCGCAGTCCACCTACGCGGAACTCTTCACGTCGACACCGTCGCCCGTGATCCACTTCTGGAGCCTCGCGATCGAGGAGCAGTTCTATCTGTTCTTCCCCGTTCTCTTCGTCGTCTTGTCGAGAAGGCGCGCATTGTTGTTGCCCGGCTTGTCGGTGCTGACCGTCGCCAGCGTCGTGGCGTCGTTGTTCACGGATTCGCGGAACCTCGGCTACTACGGCACGCACGTGCGGGCCGCCGAGCTGCTGATCGGATGCGTGCTCGCGGTGATCATCGCTCGTCGGGAACCCTCAGAGCGACGACTCGTGGCGTCGACGGCCGGTGGGGTGGCGCTCGCCGTGCTGCTGGTGGCGATGGCGGTGGTGTCGCCGTCGGATGCGTGGCTGTATCGCGGCGGACTGGCCGCGGTGGCGTTGGTCTCGGCCGCGGTCGTTCTCGGAGTATCCCGGGGTGGTCCGATCGCCTGGTTGTTCGCCCGTCGCCCGATGGTGATGCTGGGCCGCGCGAGCTACTCCGTCTATCTCGTCCACTGGCCGGTGATCGTGGCCATGACCCCGGATCGCATGGGTTTCGACGGATGGCCCCTCGACGTGGTCCGGATCGTCACGAGCGTGCTTCTCGGGTTCGTCTCGTACGGGATCGTCGAGAATCCGATCCGCACCCGCCGCCTCCTGAAGCGCACCGTGGTGGGTGCCTCGGCGCTGACCGTGTCGATGGCGGCCGTCGCGACGTTGACGATCCTCGTCGACTCCCCGCCCTCGATGGTTCTCGCCGGTCTCGACGCACCCGAAGAGGTGGTCGACTTCGCGGTCGAGGATCCCGCCGGCGTTTCCAACGCGTCGACGACAGCGCCGATGTCGTTGCCGCGGGTGTTGGTGGTCGGATCGCAGTTGCGAACGGGAGTCGACATCGCGCGTTCGAACGTGGTCGCCGATGTCGTGGACGACAGCCGTCCCGGCTGCGCGTTCCGCGTCGACCCGATCGACGATTGTCCCACGATCTCCGACGTCGTGACGGGCGTGTCGACGAATCCACCCGACGTGATCATCATCGGGGTGGGATTGATCGAACGACGCGTCGTCCGTGAACGGGTGGAGGCCCTCGAGTCCACCACCTCGTTCGATCCGGTCGCGACACCGATCGTGGAAGCGGGCACCGCGGTGGAGGAGATGTTGCGTCCGTTCGCGGGTCGACCGACGATCGTGGTGGACTACGGGAAGCAGGATGGTTTCCGCGGCGCGTTGGAGGATTTCGATCTGCGTTCGGACTCGACCGTGATGGTGGTCGGCGGAGAACCGGATCGGTTGGGTGCGGCGATCGACGAGATCGTGTCCGACGCGCGGGCCGATCTGGCCCGGGTCATGGTGATCGGGGACTCGTCGTCGTTCGGCGTCGCGCAGGCGCTGCACAACGTGGCCGCCGATCGCTTCGAGGTGGTGTGGGCCGGCGGACGCAACTGTCCGTTGGTGGAAGTGGAGCGCATCCAGTGGTGGCCCGACATGGACTTCGACATGGATTACTGCCCCACCTTCGACGGCGTGTGGCGCGACATGATCGCCGAGTTCGAGCCTCATCTGGTGCTGGAGATCGCATCGGTACCCGAACAAGCGGCGCAGAGATATCCGGGCGATCCGAATTGGTACACGATCGTGGACGAGCAGTACCTGACGCGCCACGAGGAGGTGATGACGTCGTTGATGGCGGCCGTCGAGGCGGCGGGCGCCACGCTCGTGATGTTCGACAGCCCGTACGTGCACGGCGGCGGTCTCGGCGGAGCGGCCTTCGCCGACGACGCCCGCGTGGACGCGTGGAACTCGCTGATGGATTCGTGGGCGGCGCGATGGCCCGCCATCCGACAGCTGGATTGGTCGACGATCGTGGCGGAGGCCGAGGCGACACCGGGAGCTTTGCGCGAGGACGGTGTGCACATGTCGCAGGCCGATCTGGATCGAATCGTCGACGAGAGTGTCGTCCCGCGTCTCGTCGACCTGCTCGCCGAGCGCGAAATGAGCCCGACCTCCGTGCCGTGAGTAATCTGACGGCGTGTCAGTTTCCGCCGCCGGGGGAGTCGCCCGGGTCCCCGCCGTCGAGGGGTGGTTCACCCTCGACGACGAACCACATCTGATCGGTTGTCGTTGTGCCGCCTGCGGCACCTACGTCTTCCCCCCTCGCTCGGGTGCGTGCCCGAATCCGAACTGCGACAGCGAGGACCTGGTGCCGACGCCGTTGTCGCGCGTGGGCACGGTGTGGAGCTACACCGAGAATCAGTACGCACCGCCGCCGCCGTATCGCGCGGCGGAACCGTTCGAGCCCTACGCGCTCGCCGCGGTGCAATTGGAAGAAGAAGGCATCATCGTCCTCGGTCAGGTGCCCAAGGGGATCATGGCCGCCGACCTGAAGGTGGGCATGCCGATGCAGTTGGAAACCGACGTCCTCTACCGCGAAGTGGTCGACGGCGTGGACACCGAGTTCATGGTCTACGTGTGGGCACCCGCCGGTCCCACCGCCGCCAAGTCGATCGGAGGAGGATCATGAGCGATCGCGATCTCGTGGTGCTCGGAGTGGGCATGCATCCGTGGGGCAAGTGGGGTCGCGACTTCACCGAATACGGAATGGTGGCCGCCCGCGCGGCACTGAAGGACGCCGGTATCGAATGGAAGGACGTGGAATACGTCGCCGGAGCCGACACGATCCGAAACGGCTACCCCGGTTTCATCGCCGGTTCCACCTTCGCCCAGAAGCTGGGTTGGACCGGTGCGAGCATCTCGTCGAACTACGCCGCGTGCGCAAGTGGTGCCCACAGTCTGCAGGCCGCCCGCGCGTCGATTCTCGCCGGCTTCTGTGACGTGGCGATGGTCATCGGTGCCGACACCACGCCGAAGGGCTTTTTCGCCCCGGTCGGGGGAGAGCGCAAGACCGACCCCGACTGGTTGCGCTTCCATCTGCTGGGTGCCACCAACCCGGTGTACTTCGCCATGTTCGCGCGTCGACGCATGGACCTGTACGGAGCGACGTCGGAGGACTTCGCGCAGGTGAAGGTGAAGAACTCGCGGCACGGCTTGGGCAATCCCTACGCCCGTTTCCGCAAGGAGAACGCGATCGAGGACGTGTTGAACAGTCCCATCGTCAGCGATCCGTTGCGACTGCTCGACATCTGTGCCACCTCCGACGGAGCGGCGGCCATGATCGTCACCAGTCGCGCGTTCGCCGAGAAGAAGTTGGGTTCGTTGAAGGGCGTTCCGCGCATCCGCGCGGTGAGCACGGTGACGCCCACGTATCCGCAGACGATTCTGGAGTTGCCCGACTTCGCCACCGACTCCACGGCGGTCGTCGCTCCTCCCGTGCGGGGTTTCAAGGAATCCCTCTGTTGGGCCGCGTACGAAGAAGCCGGAATGTCGCCCTCCGACATGAACATGGCCGAGGTGTACGACCTCTCCACGGCTCTGGAATTGGACTGGTACGAGCACCTCGGACTGTGCGCGCCCGGCGAGGCCGAGGGATTGCTGCGTTCCGGTGCCACCACCATCGGCGGTCGCGTGCCCGTGAACCCGAGTGGCGGTTTGTCGTGCTTCGGCGAGGCCATCCCCGCCCAGGCCATCGCCCAGGTGTGCGAACTCACGTGGCAATTGCGCGGCCAGGCCCAAGGTCGTCAGGTGGAGGGCGCCAAGGCCGGCATCACCGCCAACCAGGGTTTGTTCGGCAACGGTTCCTCGGTCATCGTCTCGGTCTGAAAATCACTCACGGATAGGGTTCACTCATGTCTTCCAACACTCCCGTCGCGTACATCGTCGATGCCGTCCGCACCCCGGTCGGCCGTCGCGGTGGCGGACTGTCCACCGTTCACCCGGCCGATCTCGGCGCGCACAGCATCAAGGCGCTCATGAATCGCACCGGTGTCGACCCCTCCGCCGTCGACGACGTGGTCTTCGGCAACGTGGACTCGGTCGGCCCGCAGGCCGGTTGCATCGCGCGCACGTGTTGGCTGACCGCCGGTCTGCCCGAGCACGTGCCCGGCACCACCATCGACCGTCAGTGCGGTTCGGCCCAGCAGGCGGTGCACTTCGCCGCGCAGGCCGTGATGAGCGGAACCATGGATCTGGTCGTGGCCGGTGGCGTGCAGAACATGAGCATGATCCCGATCTCGTCGGCCATGACCGCCGGGCAGGCGCTCGGATTCGACGATCCCTTCACCGGCTCACCGGGCTGGACCACGCGTTACGGCACCGGCGAGGTCAGCCAGTTCGTGGGAGCCGAGATGATGGTCGCGAAGTGGAACCTGTCGCGCGAGGAGATGGAGGAGTTCGCGGTCGAGTCGCACCTGCGCGCCATCAAGGCCCGCGCCGAGGGTCGCTTCGAGGCCGAGATCGAACCCATGAACGGCGTGCAGCACGACGAGGGTCCGCGCGAACCGAACTGGGACAAGATCCGCTCCTTGCCCACGCTCACCCCCGACGGGCGTCTCACCGCGGCCTGCGCCAGCCAGATCTCCGACGGCTCGGCGGCGTTGTTGATCGCCAACGAGGCGGCCGTGAAGGCGCACGGGTTGAAGCCCCGCGCGCGCATTCATCACATGAGCGTGTTGGCCGACGACCCGATCATGATGTTGTCGGCGCCCATTCCGGCCACCAAGCGCGCCTTGGCCAAGACCGGCATGTCCATCGACGACATCGACCTGGTGGAGATCAACGAGGCCTTCGCACCCGTCGTCATGGCGTGGATGCGCGAGACCGGATTCGACCGCGCCAAGGTGAACGTGAACGGTGGGGCGATCGCCCTCGGTCACCCGCTCGGCGCCACCGGCGCGCGCCTGATGACCACTCTGTTGCACGAACTCGAGCGCACCGGCGGCCGGTACGGCCTGCAGACGATGTGCGAGGGTGGCGGCCAGGCCAACGTCACCATCATCGAACGCCTCTGACGGGTCCGCCCGGAACCGTTCGTCAGCTGTCGAAGCCCAGACCCAAGCGGTCCATGGTCTTCAACCACATGTTGCGTTTGCCCGTCTTGTCCTCGCGGTCGAGGCTCCAGCGGGTGGCCTGAACGCCGAAGAACTTGAACGGTTCGGGCGGGAACGGAAGGGGCTTCTCCTTCACGAAACGCGTTTCGGTGGCGCGTGATCGACGCCCATCGATGAGGTCCAACATCACCTCGGCTCCGAAGCGCGACGACGCCACGCCGAGACCCGTGTAGCCGACGGCGTAACCCACGCGACCGTTCATGGCCCGGCCCCAGAACACGCAGAAGCGCGAGCAGGTGTCGATGGCGCCACCCCACATGTGGGAGAACTTCACGTCGTCCAGTTGCGGGAACGTGCGGAAGAAGTGGGTACTGAGACGGGCCCAACTCTCGGGACGGCTCTCGAGTTCGGAGTTCATCTTCCCGCGGAAGTAGTAGATGGCGTCGTAGCCACCCCACAGGATGCGGTTGTCCTCGGTGAGTCGGTAGTAGTGGAACTGGTTCGGGATGTCGCTCAGTCCCTGACGGTTCTTCCAGCCGATTCGCGCCAACTGCTCGTCGGTGAGTGGTTCGGTGACCATGCAGTAGTCGTAGACCGGGATGATGTAGTTGTTCAGTCGCTTGAGCAGTGGCTTGAACGCGTTGGTGGCCAGAGCCACCTTTCCGGCGCGCACGCGTCCCAACGGTGTCTCGACCAACACCCCGACGCCGTCGCGTTCGATGGCGGTGGCCTTGGTGTCCTCGTAGATGCGAACGCCCAGGGACTCCGCGGCGGCTTTCAATCCCCAGACCAAACGGGCGGGGTCCACGATGGCGGCCAGGTCGTGTCGCCACAAGCCGCCGGTGTACGTGGGTGAGTTCACCTGGGCGCGCATCTGTTCGGCGTCGAGCCAGGTGACCTTCTGGCCCAGCTGTCGCAGTTGCAGGTAGTCCTCGCGCAACTCGTCGGTGTATCCGGCGGGGTGCAGATCCGAGGCCACGTCGATGACGCCCGTGCGCTCGTAGTCGCAATCGATGTCGTACCGCTTGATGGCCTTCTCGATCTCGTTGAGATTCTGGATGCCGAGCTCCTCGAGCAACGGAAGTTCGTCACCGAAGCGCGCTTGGCCGTTGGCCACACCGTGCGTGAGCGACGCCTCCATGAAGCCGCCGTTGCGACCACTGGCCGCCGAACCCACCTCGTGGGCGTCGATCAACACGACGTCGCGCGAGGGGTCGCGCTCCTTGGCGATGATGGCGGTCCACAGACCGGTGTAGCCGCCACCGACGATGCAGAGATCGCAGGTTTCGGTGCGGACAAGCGTCGGGTTCGCGAGCGGTTCGTCGGCGTCCTCGTACCAGTACGGATACGGGTCTGCGTCGGCGATCGCCTCGAGGCTCAACGGGTCGAACTCGGAGTCGCCCTGGATTGACACAAAAATCACCCTTTCGGGTGGTCAGGCTACCCCAGTCTCCGACGGGGACGGTGTCACGATCCTCGAAGCGCGACGGGCCTCCCAACGACCCCAGAACCAGAACGATCCACCGACGTACAGCCACCCCGCCACGATGTCGGTGACGTAGTGCTCGCCGAAGTACACCAAGGTGAGCCCCATCGCGAACGGAAACGACAGCGAGACCCCGCGCCACCACCGGTTGGGCATTCGGTGCCAGAAGAACACCACCACGAACAAGGCGAACGCGGCGTGCAACGAGGGAATGGCCGCGGTGGGGTTGGCCCACTGTTGGCCCTTCAACAGGACGCTGTTGACCGTCTCGAGCCCCAGTTCGCTCCAACCCCGTCCGGTGGGGCGAGCGAGAGGTTCCATGATGCGGTACGGGTACTTCTCGCTGGCGGCCATCCACGGTGGCGCGGTGGGCAACACGACGTACGTGAGAACCCCGGCGAACAACACCGTGGCGAAGCGCCGGATGTAGCGCAACCACTCGTCGCGATATCGCATCCAGAGGTAGACCGACGTGGCCACGGGCACGAAGAAATGGGTGAAGTACACCAGCGAACCCAGCACGTCGTACCACCGCACCGACGCCTCGAGGAAATGCCGTTGCATCCACGCGTTCGGGTCCGTGCCGAGGAACAACGCGCGGTCGATGTTGCGCGGAGCCTCCACTTGCAGCGGGAATCCGAAGGTGTCGGCGACACCGCGGCTGTAGTCGTAGGACAACCACATGGCGGCGTAGAAGACCAGGTCGACCACCATCTGGCGTTGTTTGGCGAACGGTTTGCCGATGTTGCCGACGAGGAACGCCCCGCCGACCCATCCGAGGACGGCCAATCGCGCCACGGGGATGCCGTTGGCCTGGAAGGACCACACGAAGATCAGCCCGTACAGCGCGAGCGCGATGATGCGGACGTTCTTCAGCGTCATGAATGCCGTGGTGCTCGACGTGTCGAGCGTCGGATTACTTGGTGGATTCTTCGAGCGCGCGACGAACAAGGACCTTGGCCAGGTGCGTGCGGTATTCCACGCTGGCGTTGTTGTCCTTCGACGGCGACGCCTCGGCGGCGGCCAGCGCGGCGGCGTCGGCGATGGAGGCGCCATCGGCCAGGGCCTTGCTGACACTGGTGGCCAACACCGGGGTTTGGCCCATGTTCACGAGCGCCACGCCGGACCCGTTCGAGCCTCGCCACGCGGCCACACCGACGATGGCCCAGTCCTGGGCGCGACGGTTGAACTTCTGGAAACTCCAGCCGGCGCCGTTCATCTTGGGAACGCGGACCTCGGTGATCATCTCGTCGGCGGCCAGGTCGGACTCCAGGAATCCCTTGTAGAAGTCGGCGGCCTTGATCTCGCGGGTGCCGTTGGGTCCCTGCACCACGTAGGTGGCGCCGAGGGCCAGCGTGGTGGCGGGCAGATCGGATGCCGGATCGGCGTGGGCGATGGTGCCACCGATGGTTCCGCGGTGACGCACCTGCGGGTCGCCGACGTGGCCGGCGGCGTGCGCGAGCAGGGGAGCGTGCTGGGCCAACACCGGTGAGGTCTCCACGTCCATGTGGCGCGTGAGGGCGCCGATGGCGATGTGGTCGCCGGCGTCGCGAATGTAGGACAGGTCCTTGACGCGCGCGATGTCGACCAGAACGGTCGGCTGCGCGAGACGCAACTTCATCATGGGCAACAAACTGTGGCCGCCGGCGAGGAACTTGGCCTCGTCGCCGTACTGACCGATGAGCGAGATGGCCTCGGCGGCCGATCCGGCGCGGACGTAATCGAAGGAAGCGGGAATCATGTCAGTGCCTCACTTGCCGGCCGCGGCGAGCACGGACTTGACGATGTTGTGGTAGCCGGTGCAACGGCACAGGTTGCCCTCGAGGCCGATACGGATCTCTTCCTCGGTGGGGTTCGGGTTCTCCTTGAGGAGGCTGGTGGCGGCCATCACCATGCCGGGGGTGCAGTAACCGCACTGCAGGCCGTGGTTCTCCATGAAGGCCTTCTGCATCGGGTGCAGGGTTCCGTCGGCGGCGGCCATGCCCTCGATGGTGGTGACGGCGGAACCGTCGGCCTGCACGGCCAACACGGTGCAGCTCTTGACGGCCTCTCCGTCGATGTGGACGCTGCACGCACCGCACGACGAGGTGTCGCAACCGACGTTCGTGCCGGTGAGTCCGAGGACCTCGCGGATGTAGTGGACCAACAGCGTGCGCGGCTCGACGTCGCTCACGTGCTGCTTTCCATTGACAGTGACGCGGATCTCCACGATGTACCCCCTTGACGGCCGAAGTCGACGACGTCGCCGACCTGCATTCTGCCCGATCGGCGGAGCTCCCCGCTCACCGGACGGTCCTACCGTAGACGCTGGATGACCTGCTCAGGAAGTGCCGGCAGGCCGACGACGCGAGGTCCGTGCAACGCCGCCGCGATGGCTTCGGCGCCGTCCACCAGTCGGGGGCCGGGTCGCACCACGACCGCATCGGCGTCGATCGCCCACACGCTGGCCCGAGCGGGCAGCCGATCCAGGATTCCGCGGGCCTGTTCGACGGCGCCGGCGAGGTCGTAACCGCAGGGGGAGACGATCACGTGGTCGGGATCGATGGCCGCGATGGCCTCCCAATCGGTGGGAACCGAACGTCCACCGGGGACGGCCAACACCGGCTCGGCGCCGGCGGCGCGCACCACGTCGGGCACCCAGTGGCCGCCCACGAAGGGCGGATCCACCCACTCGAGCACGAACACCGTCGGGCGCGCGCCATCACCGCGGGCCGCGTCGGTGGCCACGGCCAGAGCGGTCAGCCGTGCGCGAAGCGACGCCACCAGCGCCCGACCGCGCTCGGGAACACCCGCGGCGTCGGCGACGGTCTGCACCGAATCGATCACCTGGTCGAGGGTCTGGGGGTCGATCTGCAGGACCGTGGCGCGACAGTTCAATCGGGCGACCGCCTCGTCGACGTCGCCGCTGGGCACCGCGCACACGCGACACAGATCCTGGCTGAGGATCAGGTCGGGGTCGCATCGCGACAACGCGTCCTCGTCGAGCCGGTACAACTCGTCACCGGCGGCCAGTCGTCGGCGCACCAATTCGTCGATCTCGAGCGGAGTGAGATGTTTGGTGTCCATGCCACCGACGACGATCTCGCGACCCGCTCGGGCCTCGAGCGGATGATTGCATTCGAACGTCACCCCGAGCAGATCGTCACCGAGCCCCAGATCGAAGACGATCTCGGTGGTGGAGGGCAACAGGCTCACGATGCGCACGAGTGGACAGTAGGCGATCTGGCACGATGGAGGCATGGGCGGATCCGCGAACTCATCGGGTTGGCAACAGCTGGTCGACGGCGTCGATCTGCCGTTCCATCCCGATCTCGTCGTTCCGACGTTGCGTGAGGTGCGTCTGGCCATCCCGAATCCGGATCCGGTACCCGATGTCGTCGGGGCGGCGCGGGCGGCCGTCGTCGACACGTTGCGAACGGCGGTGACCCCGGGCATGACCGTGGCGGTGGGCGGTGGCAGTCGTGGTCTCACGCAACGCGTCGATCTGTTGCGCGGCACCATCGAGGGTTTGCGCGAACTCGGGGCCGAACCGTTCGTGGTTCCGGCCATGGGCAGTCACGGTGGTGGCACCGCCGACGGACAGTTGAAGATGCTGGCATCCCTCGGCATGACCGAGGAGTCCGTGGGCGCCGAGATTCGCGCCACCATGGCCACGGTCGAGGTGGCGCGCACCGCGTCGGGAATGCCCGTCTATCTGGACGAGCACGCCGCGTCCGCCGACCGCATCCTGCCGGTGAACCGCATCAAGCCGCACACGTGCTTCAAGGGACCGATCGAGAGTGGCTGCACCAAGATGGCCGTGGTCGGCTTCGGCAAGCAACCAGGAGCGGCACAGATCCATTCGTGCGGACCCACCGAGATGCGCGAGCGATTGATGGACGGCATCACCGCCTTGCGCGCCACCGGACGCCTGCTCGGCGGAGTCTCGTCGTTGGAGTCCGCGGGCGGAAACGTGGTCGACGTCAGCGGTCTCACGGCCGACGACGTGGGTGGTGACGCCGAACGTCGTCTCACCGAGCGCGCGCGCGAGCTCGTGCCGCCCCTGCCCTTCGACGAGATCGACGTGCTCATCATCGAGCGCGGAGGCAAGGACATCTCGGGTACCACCATGGATCCCAACGTGACCGGCCGCTACTGGGTGCACGGACTCGACGATCTGGCGTCGCCACGGGTGGCCACCATCGTGTTGCTGGGAATCACCGACGTGTCCGCCGGCAACGTGTTGGGCATCGGACTGGCGGATTTCATCCCGGTCGAGGTGGCCACGCGCATCGATTGGCAGAAGACCTACCTGAACTGCTTCACGGCCGGCCCGTCCGGAGTGCGCCGTGCGCGCATGCCGATGGTGTTGCCCGACGAGCAGGCGTGCGTGAAGGCCGCGCTCAGCATGTGCGGCAAGGGAGTGGGTGAACCCAAGCGGGTGGTGCGCATCCGTTCGACGCTCCACCTCACCTCGTGTTGGGTGAGCGAGGCGTTGCTGGGCGATCTTCCGCCCGGCGCCACTCTCGTGGGTTGATCAGCGGTCGTACCGACGCAGACCCGTGAGGGCGAAGGCCGTGCTGACGACGAACATCGCCGCCATCGCCACCAAACCGCCCCACGTCTGGGCCCACGTGATGTCGCCGAGGAATCCCTGTCGCGCGAAGCGCAGGATGTTGGTCATCGGGTTGACGCGGGCGCACGCGCGCAGCCATCCGCTCATCTCCGACAGGGGCACCTGCGACGTCGACAGGAAGATCCCGAAGAAGATGGCGAACTGCGTGAGGGTGGCCGCACCCATGTTGCGCATGCGGAACGTGAGGCCGAGAGCGAGACCGCAGGCGCTGAGGGCCACCATCACCGAGGCGACGACCACCATGAGGATGGCCAACGGTCCGCCGGGCGTGTGCAGGCCACCGAGGAAACTGACGAGGACCACGAACGTGACGGGCACGACACTGCGCGCGATGGCGGCGGCGTAGGAACCGAACACGATCACCGAACGGCGCATGGGGGCCATCAACACGCGGTCGAAGAATCCGGTCTCCATGTCGTTGAGCAGACCGAAACTGACGCCCAGTGCGCCGAAGCTGGCTCCCTGGATGGCGTTGAGCGGCATGTACCAGTTCATCGGATCGATGTCGAGCAGTCGCACCGCGGCACCGAAGGCGCCGCTGAACGCGATCAATTGGAACACCGGCATGATGAGCGACGGGATGAACGCCGACGGCATGCGGCGAACGCGCAACAGTGTCCGCCGCACCAGTGCCGCGATCACCTCCATGGATCGTGCGTCGGCGTCGTGGCGGCGGGATTCGACGACGGTGCTCATGACGCGGCCAATCTCTTGTCGAGCGACCGTAGGGCGAAGGCGATGCCCACGATCGACACGCCGAGGGGGATCAACCACGCCTTCACGAACTGGTCGGCGGCCAGATCGTGGTTCATGAACCCTTGCATGCCCTCCACGACGTGCGACATGGGGTTCCAGTCGGCGACGGTGCGATACCAACCGGTCATGTAGTGACGCGGGAAGAAGGCCGACGAGAGGAACAGCAACACGAACACCAGCGGGAAGGAACCCTGCACCACCTCCGGGCTTCCGGATTTGATGGCGATGCCGGCCATGAGACCCGCCATGGCGAGTCCGAGCAACGCACCGGACACGATCAATCCGATCACACCCACGGGTCCGCTCTCGACGCGCGCGCCGAACACCACGAACAGCGTCATGAACACCACCACCTGGGTGACGCCCACCACCATGCTGGCCGCCAGACGCCCCAGGACGATCGAGACCCGGGAGATGGGGGAGGCGAGGAGGCGTTCGAAGAATCCTTGCTCGATGTCGGTGGCCAGATCACCGGCCGCCGAGGTGGCGCCGAAGAGAACGCCTTGAACGACCGCGCCGGCCACGGCGTAGTTCAGGAACGAGGAGGCGATGTTCTCGCTGAAGTAGGGGTCCCGGGCGAGGCGGTTGAAGCTGGCCGAGCCGAGCGCGGCGAAGAACAACGGGAAGATGAACGCCGGTGCGAGCGCGGCCGGCTGTCGCAAGCGACCGCGCACGCTGCGCTTGGTCAGCTGGGTGCTGTGAGTGATCGCGGTGGCGATGCTCACTGCGCGCCCTCCAGGCGGTGTCCGGTGGCTTCGGCGAACACGTCGTCGAGGCTGGGCTCGTTCAGTTCGAGGTGTCGCACCTTGATGCCCGCCTCGTCGAGAGCGCGTACGACCGCGGCCACGTCCTCGGCTCCGCGCGCGAGTCCGACGCCGAGCGTGCCCTCGGCCGAGGGACGCAGTTCGCCGAAACGGGCCAACGTGGAACGGGCGGAATCACCGTGGGCCTGGTCGACGCTCACGAACAACGTGGGCGAACCGACCTGGGCCTTCAGGTCACGGGGAACCCCCGCGCGCACGATGCGACCGTGGTCGACGATCGCGATGCGGTCGGCCAGCTGGTCCGCCTCCTCCAGGTATTGCGTGGTGAGCAACACGGTGGTGCCGGACTGGTTCAAGCGCCGAACTTCCTCCCACAACGTGAGACGGCTCATCGGGTCGAGCCCGGTGGTGGGTTCGTCGAGGAACAACACGGTCGGCTCGTGCACCAACGACAACGCCAGATCGAGGCGACGACGCATGCCGCCCGAGTAGGTGCCGACACGACGTTCGGCGGCCGCGGTCAGGCCGACGCGTTCGAGCAGTTCGTCACCGCGCGCTCGTCCGTCGGCCTTGGACAAGCCGTACAGAACGGCCTGCAGATTCAGCAGTTCGCGCCCGGTCATGAGGGGGTCGATGGCGGCGTCCTGGAGGGCGACACCGATGGAGCGACGAACCTTGTCGGCGTCGGTCACCACGTCGAAACCCGCCACCGACGCCGAGCCCGAGGTGGGCTTCAGAAGGGTCGTGAGCATGCGCACGATGGTGCTCTTGCCGGCGCCGTTCGGGCCGAGCAGTCCGAAGATCTCGCCGGTGCGCACCTCGAGGTCCACGCCGTCGACGGCCTTGACGATGTTGTCACCCGTTCCGAAATGGCGGACCAGTTCGCGGGCGACGATGGGGGAGGAAGTCACGAGTTTGTATGGTACAAGTGATTTCGGGTCGACGGTACATGACGTCCGTCGCCCACCGGGACGCGGGTCCGATTACTTGGCGGCGTTGATGGCCTGCCACACGCGCTCGGCGGTGCAGGGCATCTCGATGTGACGCACTCCGAGGTGCGCCACGGCGTCGACCACGGCCGACTGAATGGCCGGGGTGGAGCCGATGGTTCCCGACTCGCCGATTCCCTTGGCGCCGATGGCGTTCACGGGAGTCGGCGTCTCCATGTGGACCACCTCGACGCTGGGCAGCTCGGCGGCCGAGATGAAGCCGTAGTCGGCCAGGTTCGAGGTGGTGGGGTTGCCGTCGGCGTCGTAGAGCACCTCTTCGAGGAGAGCCTGCGCCACACCCTGGGCCACACCACCGTGGATCTGACCATCGAGCAACAGCGGGTTGAGCACCTTGCCGGCGTCGTCGCAGGCCACCTGACGCAGGTGCTTCACGCGACCCGTCTCGGTGTCGACTTCGACCACGGCCACGTGCGCACCGAACGGGAAGGTGGCTCCGGCGACGCCGATGACCTCGTCGTGCAACAGTCCACCGTTGCCCTTCTCGGCCGCGGCCAGATCGGCCCACGACTTGGACAGTGCCGGGGTGCCCGCGACGTGGAAGACGCCGCGACCCTTGTCGAGCACCACGTCGGCCTCGTTGGCCTCGAGCAAGCGCGCGGCCACGGCCTTGGCCTTCTCGGAGAGGATGCCGGCCACTTGGAACACGGCGTTCCCGCCCTGCTGCAACGAGCGCGAACCCATGGTTCCGGTTCCGATCGGAACGAGGTCGGTGTCGCCCCAGACGAGCTCGACCTTGTCCATGGGGATGCCGGTCTGTTCCTGCACGAGCATCGACCACGCGGTGTCGTGGCCCTGGCCGTGGGGCGAGGTGCCGGTGTACACGATGGCCCGACCGTCCTCGGTGACCTCCACCTTGGCGGACTCGCCGTTGCCGACGCCGCCGGTGATCTCGACGTACACGCTGACGCCGATGCCGATCTGCTTCACGTCACCACTGGCGCGACGCTTGGCCTGCTCGGCGCGCAACGCCGTGTAGTCGGCGGCCACGAGGGCCTTGTCGAGAGCGGTCTCGTAATCGCCCACGTCGTAGGTCTGGCCGACCACGGTGGTGTGCGGCTCCATGAACTTGGGGATGAGGTTGATGCGACGCACCTCGGCGGCGTCCATGCCGATCTCGGCGGCGAAGATGTCCATGGCGCGCTCGATGGCCGCGGTGGCCTCGGGACGACCGGCACCGCGATACGCGACCGTGGGCGTCGTGTTGGTGATGACCGACGTGGTGCGGCACTCGATGTTGGGAATGGCGTACACGCCGCTCGACATCGGCCGGGTCATGAAGGGGGCGAGGATGGTGCCCATGTCGGCGAAACCGCCGCAGTCCTGAATGGCGTGCAACTGGTAGTGAGTCACCTTGCCGGCCTTGGTGCCACCGATGGTGACGTACTGCAACTGCGCGCGGCCGTGACCGAGGGCCACCATCGACTCGCTGCGGGTCTCGCGCCACTTCATGGGGCGACCGACCTTCTTGGCGATGACGCCGAGCAACAACTCCTCGCCGTAGGCACCGATCTTGGCGCCGAATCCACCGCCCACGTCCGGGGTGCGCACGCGGATCATGGACGGGTCGACGCCGTTGGCCGCGGCCAGCGGGGCCACGGCACCCTGGGCGTGTTGGGTGGAGAGCCACTGGTTCAAACGGCCGTCGGCGCCCCAGGCCGCGGCGGCACCACGAACCTCGAGCGGGCACGGAGCCACGCGCTGGTTCATGAAGCGACCGGACACCTTGACTTCGCAATCGGCGAAGAACGCGTCGCCGGTGTTCTCGGGGATTCCCAGCGCGGTGGTGTCGAACACCACGTTGCTGCCGGCGCTCTCGTAGACGTGCGTCGAGGACGCCATGGCCGCCTCGACGTCGACGAGGGCCTCGAGCACGTCGTAATCCACGATCACGGACTCGGCCGCGTCGACGCCTTGCTCGCGGGTCTCCGACACGATGGCGGCCAGGGGCTCACCGACGTAACGGACCTTGTCGCTGGCCAGCAACGTGCGCGCCACCATCGGATTGAACGGCGCGGGAACCGGCTGCAGTCCGAGGGACTCGGCGGTGAACACGGCGACGACCCCGGGCATGCTCGCGGCGTCGGCGGTGTCGATCGACAGGATGCGGCCGTGGGCCACCGAGGAGCGCACGTAGGTGACGTGCAGGGCGCCTTGCAGCATCGGCTCGTCGTACAGGTCGTCGACGTACTTGCCGCCCGAGGTGAGGAACTTGGGGTCTTCCTTGCGAAGAACCCGGTTACCGAGAATGCTGCCACCGGCCATGGTGGACCCCCTTGTGTCGAGTGTTGGTGAGTCGAAAGTGACTGTCCCGAGCGTTTCGGAACCCGAATCGCTGACCGAACACTAGTCCCGGGGCGGGCGCCCCTTCACGGTCGGGCCGAGCACGGGTCGACGGTCAGGGCAGGGGAACGGTGACGACGGTGACCGGGGCGACCGGGGTGGTCGTGTCCGCGGAGTCGGTCTCGTCGTTCGCGGCCGCTTCGGCCGCGGCCTCGTTCACCCGAACCGTCACGATTTGGGTGACCAGGTCGTAGGGCCAACCGGCGGGTAGCTCGATGGGGGCCCGGGCGTCACCCACGATCTGCTGGCGTCGCTCGCCGGCCATGACGAACCCCAGTTCCTCACGCGCGGCGTCCTCGATGCCGGCCGGGGTGTTCAGACGATCCACCTCGGTCTGCAGTTCGTCGGTGGCGCGCTTGATCGTCTCCAGTTCCTCGGTGCGCGCACCGATCTCCTCGCGTTGGCCCAGCCACGAGGTGGCGGGGAGAACGAGGAACGAGTTTCCGAACGAGATGACGATCACGATCGCGCCGATGAACATCAGGGTGCGTCCGACCAGCTTGGGCAGGAGTCGTTCGGACCGGGGTGTGGGCCGCGTGTGATCGGCGACGGCCTTGGTGAGGCGACCGCGTTTACGGGTCTTCTTGGTGGAGGAGCGCGGAATGCTGCTGGTCTTGTTTCCGCGGGCCATTCCCACATTCTGCCGGTTCATCGTCGGTCGTTGGTGTCACCACCCGCGAGCGACGCCGGCGAACGGGAAATCGACGTCAGGCGAGGGGCGCGAGAGCGGCTCGACCACGGAACGCCGCGGTCTCGCCGAGTTGCTCCTCGATGCGGAGCAACTGGTTGTACTTCGCGACCCGGTCGCTGCGCGCCGGAGCACCGGTCTTGATCTGTCCGCAGTTCGTGGCCACCGCGAGATCGGCGATGGTGGAATCCTCGGTCTCGCCGCTTCGATGGCTCATGACGCTCGTGTAGCGATGACGGGTGGCCAACTCGACGGTCTCGAGGGTCTCGGTGAGCGAACCGATCTGGTTCACCTTCACGAGAACGCTGTTGCCCACCTTGCGTTCGATTCCCACGGCGAGTCGGGCCGCGTTGGTCACGAACAGGTCGTCGCCGACCAACTGGACCTTGGAGCCAAGCTCCGCGGTGAGGGCCGCCCAACCGTCCCAGTCGTCCTCGGCCATGCCGTCCTCGATGGAGACGATGGGGTACGTGGCCACGAGGCGCGCCCAGTACTCGACGAGATCGTCGCTCGAGAGCACCTTGCCCTCGCCGGCGAGGTGATAGCGGCCGTCCTTGTACAACTCGCTCATGGCCGGGTCGAGCGCGATGGCGATGTCGGTTCCGGGGGTGAATCCGGCGGCGCCGATGGCCTCCACCAGGATGCGGATCGCGTCCTCGTTGGTGGCGAGGTTGGGGGCGAATCCTCCCTCGTCACCCACGGCGGTGCTGAGGCTCTTGCCGTGGAGGATCTTCTTCAGTTGGTGATAGGTCTCGGTGCCCCAACGCAGGGCCTCGCGGAAGCTCGGCGCACCCACGGGCATGACCATGAACTCCTGCAGGTCGATCGTGTTGTCGGCGTGCGCTCCACCGTTGATGACGTTCATCATCGGAACGGGAAGGACGTGGGCGTTGGGTCCGCCGACGTAACGCCACAACGGGAGGTCGAGCGACGCGGCGGCGGCGCGGGCCACGGCGAGGCTGGTTCCGAGGATCGCGTTCGCTCCGAGGCGGGCCTTGTTCGGGGTGTCGTCGAGATCCTTCAACACGGTGTCCACCATGCGCTGCTCCAACGCGTCGCATCCGATGAGCGCGCTCTCGATCTCGCCGTTCACGAAACCGACGGCGGTGAGCACTCCCTTGCCGCCGTAGCGACGGCCTCCGTCACGAAGCTCGACGGCCTCGTGCTCGCCGGTGCTGGCACCGGAGGGAACCATCGCCCGACCACGGGCCCCGGACTCCAGTTCGACCTCGACTTCGACGGTGGGGTTGCCGCGCGAGTCGAGCACTTCGCGTCCGGTGATGCTGATGATCTCGGTCATGCCCACAAACTAGTGAGCGCCGGGCCCCCGAGCCCCAAGCGCCGATGTCGGGCCGGGTCATCGGGTGTCGGGCGTCTCGGCGTTTCGACGACGGACATTGGTCACGTCGCGCAACACCACCTCGGGATCGAGTCCACGTCGCCGACATTCGGCCACCACCGCCAACAGGAGTTCGCCCAACTCGAGGTCGAGGCCCGGGGGCAGGGGAGCGACCTCGATGTGGAGGCCGGCCTTGGCGGCTTTCTTCAACACCGCCGCGGCGTAGGCGAGAGAACCCGAGGACGAGGGAATCCCGTCGAACGGTCCGTCGGAGATTCCCTTTTCCCGCTTCTCGGCCTTCTTGATGGCGTCCCACGAGGCGACGAGATCGTCACCCGTCTCGCCTCCGAACACGTGGGGATGACGGCGAACCAACTTGTCGTTGATGCCCCGAGCCACGTCGCCCATGGTGAAGCGGCCCTCCTCCTCGGCGATCGCGGCGTGGAACTCGATCTGGTACAGCAGGTCGCCCAGTTCCTCGGCGAGGTGCTCGTCCGTCGACGGATCGTCGGGATCGAGGGCCAAGATGGCGTCCACCACTTCGTGGGTCTCCTCGAGGAGGTACGTGACGAGCGAGCGATGCGTTTGCTCGCGGTCCCACGGGCATCGCTCGCGCAGGGTGCGCGCGAGGCGATGGAACGAGACCAGTTCCGATCCGACGGGAACCGTCAGGGCCGGAACGTAGATCGACGTGAGGTGATCGGCCTCGACGGTTCGGTCCAGCTCGCTCCACCGGACGGAGAGCACCTGCTCGTCGGGCAGGCCGAGATGGTGCAGGATCACGACCTGGTCGTCGTCGTTCGACGCGTCGACGGTGTCCTCGGCGGACAGCTTGATCTCCGACAGCACCCAATTGGCGTGACAGTGCGCGACGAGCATCGGACCCTCGACACCGGCGGCGGAGGCGGCGAAGGTGTGCCCGTCGATCAAGGTCACCTTTTCCTCGACGGGATCGATTCCGAGACGGGACCAGGCCATCTCGAGGAATCCCATGGCCGGATTGACCACGCAACGGATTCGTTCATCGTCGATCAGCGCGCGAACGGTTCGTTCGAGGATCAGCGGTGAGCCGGGCACCGCGTAGAGGATCTCGCCGTGCTCGCGCGCGGCCTGCACCAAGCGTTCCACGATGGACGAGTACACGTCGTCGAAGGAGTCGGCGGACTCGTACAGATCGTCGAAGGTGGCGGCATCACCGACGACGACGGCGCTCGGATGCACCGCCGTGCGCAGCCACCGATGACGGTGCGCCGCGATGCGATCGAGCGTGTGTCGAGAGACGTGCTCGGAACCCGCCGGACCCAGTCCGACGATCTCGACGACGGGCCGATCGGACGACGACATCAACCCAGGGCGATGACGGTGCTGGTGCCGGGGTCCCAACGGCCGTACTCGGCGTCGACCCAGACCTTGGCGGTGCGCACGGCGTCGAGGGTGGCCGATGCGGCCAGTTGGCTGCCGGTCAGGGCGGCGACGTCGTCGCCGACCTCGTCGAAGTCGCGCTGAAGAAGGATGGCCCACCCCACGTCGGGGATCTCGAAGGCCGTCGACACCTGTCCGACGGGGGTGTTCTCGAGAGCGGCCACGAACTCGTCGGCCACCGTCTCGACGACCGAGGCGAACTCGATGCACTGGTTGCCCTCGGGACCACCGAGCACGCCACCGTCGGCACCGGAGGGGTCGATCGACAGTTCCGCGGCCACGTCGGCGAATGACTCGCCGGAGGCCACACGGAACGCGGCGACGTCGATGCTCTCCTTGGTGGCGGACAGGATCGCGCGCACGCACACCACGCCCGACACGGCCGGACCTTGTTCGTAGGCGGCCGCCAGTTCGGACGTCGACGGTGCGAGCAGACGCGCCAGCGTGGCGTTCGCCGCGGTGTCGAGGATGAAGAGTTCGCGCACCTTCTGGTCGGCGTCGGCGAAACCGGCCTGTTCGTTCAGCATCGCTTCGGATTCGGCGAGGGCCTCCGCGGTGACCTCCCCGTCGGCGGCGGCGATCAGTTCGAGGATCAACGAGGTGGAAACCCAGGTGGTGAGGATCTCGCGGGCCACGTCGGCCCCCCTCGGTCCGGCGATGGTGGTCTCGGGATCGTTGGTCGACTTCTCGTAGCTCACGATCAGTTCGTCCAATTCGTCCGCGGACAGGGAACGTCCACCCACGCGCGCGGCGTCGTCGGAGACCGACGAACACGACGAGGCGACGAGCGAGGTGACGACGATGGTCGCCGTGGCGACGAGAAGAGGGATGCGTCGAGTGGTCACCGGGACAAACTACTTGGCGCCGTCCTACTTGGCATCCGTCCCGTCCGACGCGGGGGGCACCAGTTCGCGCAGGAATCGAACCAGGAAACGGGCCGGCTGCTCACCGCGGGGAATGGGGATCACCAGTTGGCGGGTGGCTTCCTTGTGTATGGCGTCGCGACTGAGTCGCTTCAAGCGAATCGACTCGCTCGTGCGCAGATCGAGGGGTCCGATGCGGGCCTGCGACGTGGAGATCGAGAGTTCGTTCAAGCCGAGTCGATGGCATTCGGCGCGCAGGAACGCCACGTCGAGGAGGGCCTCGGCGGGATCGGGAAGCGGACCGTAGCGATCGAGCCATTCGTCGCGGATGTCGTCCACTTCGGCCGGGGTGGTGACCTGGGCGAGCCGACGGTAGGCCTCGAGGCGCAGCTCCTCCTTGGCGATGTAGTCCTTGGGGAGGTTCGCGGTGGTGGGAACGTCGAGGCGGATCTCCGACGGTTCGCGCACCGGCTCGCCCTTCATCTCGCCCACGGCCTCGGTGACCATCTGGCAATAAAGGTCGTACCCGACCGCGGCGATGTGTCCGCTCTGGGCCTCGCCCAACAGGTTGCCGGCTCCGCGGATCTCGAGGTCGCGCATGGCGATCTTGAATCCGCTTCCCAGTTCGGTGGACTCACCGATGGTTCGCAGACGCTCGTAGGCCTCCTCGCTCAAGGACTTGTCGCGGGGATGGAACAGGTACGCGTAGGCGCGTTGCCCACTCCGCCCCACACGTCCGCGCAACTGGTGCATCTGGCCGAGACCCAGCAGGTCCGCGCGCTCCACCACGAGGGTGTTCACCGTGGGCATGTCGATGCCGCTCTCGATGATGGTGGTGCACACGAGGACGTCGAAGTTCCCCTCCCAGAAATCCATCACCACTTGTTCGAGCGCGCCCTCGTCCATCTGGCCGTGGGCGATCGCGATGCGCGCCTCGGGCACCAGCTCGCGCAAACGCATCGCGCACTCCTCGATGGATTGCACGCGGTTGTGCACCCAGAAGACCTGGCCCTCCCGCAGCAATTCGCGCCGAATGGCCTCGACCGCGACGCGTTCGTCGTACTGGCCGACGAACGTGAGAATGGGCTGTCGGTCGGCCGGTGGAGTCTGCAGCAGGCTGAGGTCGCGGATGCCGACGAGGCTCATCTCGAGTGTTCGCGGGATCGGCGTCGCGGTGAGCGTGAGAACGTCGACGTCGTTCTTCAGATGCTTCATCGACTCCTTGTGTTGCACGCCGAAGCGTTGCTCCTCGTCGACGATGAGCAAGCCGAGGTTCTTGAAGGTGATGCCCTTGGACAGGAGTCGATGGGTGCCGACCACGCAGTCGATCTCACCGCTGGCCAGCCCGGCGATCACCTTGTTGGCCTCGGCGTTGGTGAGGAATCGGGACAGCACCTCCACGCGGATGGGGTACCCGGCGAAACGATCGGAGAAGGTGTTGCCGTGCTGTGACGCGAGCAGGGTGGTGGGCACGAGAACGGCCACCTGCTTGCCGTCCTGGATGGCCTTGAACGCCGCCCGCACCGCCACCTCGGTCTTGCCGAAGCCGACGTCACCGCACACCAATCGGTCCATGGGGAACGGTCGCTCCATGTCGGACTTGGTGTCCTCGATGGCCTTCTTCTGGTCGGGCGTCTCGACGAACGGGAACGCCTGCTCCATCTCGTATTGCCATGGGGTGTCGGAACCGAAGGCGTGCCCGCGCGCGTTGACGCGCTTCTGGTAGAGCACCACCAGTTCCTGCGCGATGGCGCGCACGGCACTGCGCACCTTGGCCTTGGCCTTGGCGAAATCTCCTCCACCCAGTCGATTCAGCGTGGGTGTCTCGCCGCCCACGTAATGGCGCACGGCGTCGATCTGATCCGAGGGCAGGTACAACTTGTCGGTGCCCTTGTACGCGAGAACGAGGTAGTCGCGTTCGACGCCCGCCACGGTCATCTTCGTCATGCCCTCGTACTTGGCGACTCCGTGGATGTAGTGCACCACGTAGTTGCCGGGCTTGAGATCCTCGAAGATCGTGGTGCTCTCGCGGCGTTTGGCCCGGGGTCGACGATGGGACGTGCGACGGCCGGTGATGTCGGCCTCGGTGATGATCGCGAACTTGGCCGAGGGGATGGTGACACCACGGTGAAGTCGCGCCACCACGATGGAACCACCGCGACCGCGTAATTCGGGTCGCGCGCCCGCCGGCCAGAGATCCAGTTGCAGGCCGGCGTTGGCGAAGCTGTCCGACAGTCGGGCGGCCGACACGTCGGTGTCGGCGGCGATGACCACGCGGTAATCGTCCGACAGCAACTGCTTGATGCGTGTCGTGAGGCCGTCGGCGTCGGCGCCCATGGCGCCCCATCCCGACGCTTCCAGGAGCGCGATGTCGGGGCCGTCGGCGACGGGGATGAGATTCCACGAACCGCGGGTCTCGCCCAGAAGCCGATCGGGCTGCTGATACAGGCGGGGGAACTCGCGATCGGCGTCGCTGGCCCAGGTGGACGCCAACGATCTCGCGAGGTCGGCCTCCTCGGCCAACAGGTCCACCGCGCGGTCGCGCATGCGTCGCGGTTCGAGCAGGATCATCTTGGAGCCACGGGGTAACACGTCGCTCAGCAACAGAGGAGACGCGGTGAGCCACGGCAGCCAACTCTCCATGCCGTCGAAGAGCGCCCCTTCACCGAGTCGCTCCCATTGTTCGCGACCCCACGGTTCGGAGGCCACCAGGGACCGTGCGCGGTCGCGGACCTCGTCGGAGAGCACGAGTTCGCGAGCCGG
>WLEG01000010.1 GCA_009704425.1 Actinomycetota bacterium
GACTGTTCATCATCCGTCGACCGATGACGATGAGCGCGAACATCAACGCCAGGTTCCACAACGACTCGTAGAGGAACGTGGGATGAAAGAGGGTTCCCGCGGGATAGCCGGCGGCGTCCACCTTCTCGGCGTCCACCTCGAGTCCCCAGGGCAGGGTGGTCGGACGTCCGAAGAGTTCCTGGTTCCACCAGTTGCCCCAACGACCCACGGCTTGGGCCAACGGAAGCGCCGGAGCCACCGCCCACAGCGCGGATCCCACCGGCATCCCTTGCCGCTTGATCACCCACGCTCCCACGACGATTCCCAACAACATCCCGCCCGGGATGCCGAGGCCGCCTTTCCAGATCTGCACGATCGCGACCGGGTCGTCGGAGAACCGATCCCACTCGGTGGCCACGTGATACAGCCGTGCTCCGATCACCCCCGCCGGCACCGCCCAGACGGCCACGGCGTTGGCCTCCTCGGACCCACCCACTCCGATGACGGCCAGGCGTTTGCCCCACAGACGCACGGCCAGGATGACGCCCAAGGCGATCATCAAGCCGTAGGCCCGCAACTGCAGGGGTCCGATCTGCAACGACCCCGACCCCGGACTGGGGATCGACGCGACGATCGAATCCCACACGGTGTCGATCCGCGACATCGCGACGCTCACGCGGTGACTTTGTCGGCGAACGCCACCGCCGCTTCGAAGATGAGTTCCTTGTCGAAGTCCTGTGTCGCCACGTGATAACTGCGATCGAGGAGGATGCGCTCGACGGGTCCGCCCCACTGGGACGCCAACTGATCGTTGGTGGCGGGATCGACCACGTGGTCGTTCCTCGACGTGATCAACAACATGGGCACCCGACTGGTGGGATACCGCTCCACCATGGGTGTGATGCCGTCCTCCACCATCGACACCAGCGGCGCCAGCGGAGTCTCGGAGTACGAACTCTCCTTCACGTCGGGATCGGCGATGTCCGAACCGATGCCGGGGAACGTCTCCGTTCCTTCGGCCAACATGCCCTTCACCATCTCGATCATCTCGGCCGCTTGCGGCTGACACGCCGGGTTGATGCACACGATGCCCGACACCTCGGGGTGCTCGAGGGCGGTCGACAACGTCAACGAACCGCCCATCGACAGCCCGGCCACCACCACCTTGTCGACCCGCGCCGACAACGCGGCGTAGGCCTCGGCGACCGCGGACGACCAATCGCTCCAACGCGTCGGGATCATGTCGCTCACCGCGGTGCCGTGACCGGGGAGCCGGGGCAACTCCACGTGATAACCGGCGGCGGCGAAGGCCTCGGCCACACCACGCATGGACGAGGGGTTACCGGTGAAGCCGTGGACGCACAGTGCGCCCACCGTTCGAGTTCCGTGGTGACTCCAGGCTTCGGCGCCGGCCAGAACCGGTGCCCGATCGATGTGAGCGCTCATCCCTCTTTTCTAGCGGATGGGACGGCTCCGTCAGGCTCGGACCTCGAACCGTTCCTCGGCGATGCGCACGAAGGCCGCCACGACCTGCGGATCGAACTGGGTGCCCGCGGCGCGCGCGATGTAGCGCACGGCGTCGGGGACCGTCCACGCCTTCTTGTACACCCGCTCGCTCGTCAACGCATCGAACACGTCGGCCACGGCGCAGATGCGGCCCGACAACGGGACGTCGGTGCCTCCGATGGCGTTCGGGTA
Source organism: Actinomycetota bacterium (assembly GCA_009704425.1). Lineage (GTDB taxonomy): Bacteria > Actinomycetota > Acidimicrobiia > Acidimicrobiales > Ilumatobacteraceae > Casp-actino8. Next base: position 1,678 of record WLEG01000010.1, read on the forward strand.
TCCGGTGCCGTCCCAGCGTTCGTGATGATTCAGCGCCACCTCCTCGGCGAGGCGGACGAGAGGGCTGTTGCTTCCCGACAGGATCCGCGCGCCGACGGTGGTGTGGGTCTTCATGACCTCGAACTCGGCCGGGGTCAGGGGACCGGGCTTGAGCAGGATCGAGTCCGGGATGGCCACCTTCCCGATGTCGTGCAGCCGGGCCGCCAAGCGCAGTCGCTCCGTCCACTCGGGGTCCTGTCCGAGAAGGTGCGCGATCTCGGCGCACATGTCGCCCACGCGCGCCGTGTGTTCGCCGGTGTCCGTGTCGCGGAACTCGCCGAGGATGGCCAGCCGCTCGAGCGCCTCCAACTGGAACTGCTCCAGCTCGGTGGTGCGACCCTCGACCAAACCTTCCAACTCGGACGTGCGCAGCCGCAGGATCTCGGCCTGCTGACGGGACTCCTCGGCCTCGTGGGCGATCTGCAGCGTCTTGATGCGAATGTCGGTGCCCTCGTTGAACATCTGCTGGTTCACCTCGAACTTGCGCTCGAGATGGACCACCGCGCGTTCGAAATCTCCGATCGCCTTGTGGCATTCGGCGAGCACACCGTGCGCCGCCAACGCCACGGGCTTGGCCCCGATCACCTCGGCCAGGCCCAGGGCGCGATCCACGTGAACGATGGCGTTGGCGTGATCGCCGGCCGCCAGATCCACCCGGCCGTACGCCAACTCGACTCCCGCGCGAACCGCGTCGTCGAAACTGACACTGGACGCGTCGAGCATCGCCAACGCGGCGTCCAACAACACGTGCGCGTTGGTCACGTCCCCACGGCCGCTGTACGAACCGGCGAGCGACGCCAACACCTCGGGCAGGAAGCCCGGTGCGTGCAGTCGACACAGCTCCAACGCGCGCTCACCGATCTCGATGGCCACGTCGTACTCACCGCGTTCCGCTCGCAGAGACGCCACGTTGGCCAGGGTGATGGCGTCGAAGTCGGGTCGATTCAACTGGGCGTTGGCCGTCATGGCGGCCTCGTAGTTCATGATGGCCCGATCGGTGTCGCCCAACTCGTGATGAATGGTGGCGATGGTGTTGAGGATGTTCCCCTCGTCCACCCGATGATCGGTGCCCCGATAGCAGTCGAGTGCCTGCAGGCAGCACGCCAGCGCCTCGGAATGATTGCCGGAGTTGGTGTGCACGAGACCGATGAGATTCAGGGACCACGCCATCACCACCGGCGCGTCGTGGGCCATCGCGAAGTCGCGGGCCTCGACGGCCAGAGCGAAAGCGTCACCCGGCTGCCCGTCGTAGTGGGCCAACGACGCCAGGCGATACAGCGCCTCGGCCTCGCACCGGTGATCACCGTCGACACGAGCCAACGCCCGCGCCTGCTGCACGAGGGTCCGCGCCCGATCGGGTTCGGTGGCCTCGTGGGTGCGCGCGAGGTCCAACAGCAAGCGGGCCGACGCGCGCGGCTGCGTCGGGGACGCGTCTCTTTGCTGTTGTTGCGCGATGTGCACCCGAACTCCTGACGGCCCGCCGATGGCGGAATGACGCCGATGTTTCGGCCCCTCACACCGGAATCTTGAACATGTCCGAAAAAACGCCCACCATCAGGCATGATTCACGAGGTGAGCGGGCGCACGAGCAGGGGCCGGGGACGGCGGGGCCAGCGACGGGACGTGGACGGGGCGGCCCTGATCGCGTTCGTCCCGGTGCTCGTGGTCGTACCGGTCTGGCTGTTGGCCATGGTGGTGCTGTGGTGGCCTCTCTCGCTCGTCGTCGACGTGTCCTACCTCCAGGTGGCGCTCGCCTACCTGTTGTTGGGGTTCGTCCTGTTCGTTCCGGTCCTGCAGCGCCGTCTGCTCACGAGGATGATCGGCGCTCGCAAGCCCACGGCCTCCGAGGCACCCCGTCTGCAGAAGGCGTTCAACGAGGTCACCCAGGCCTGGCATCTGCGACACCACAACTTCGCGGTCGGTGTCGTGGACGACGACGATCTCAACGCGTTCGCCTGCGGCGGTCACCTGGTGGTGGTCACGTCGTTCGCCGTGCGCACTCTCGACCACGACGAACTGTGCGGGGTGCTCGCCCACGAGATCTGTCATCACCTCGGCTCCCACACCGTCGCGCTCACCGTGAACCAGTGGTTGATCATGCCCGTGGTCCTGTTGGCCCGGGCCGGTTCGTACATGCGCAACGTCTCCATCGCGGCCACCGACAACTTCGCGCGCGGCAACGACTACGCCCGCGCCGCCGGTCGTGTCGTCTCCGCGTTCTTCTCCGTCATGGCGTGGGTCTTCGGATCGGGTTTCGCCACCGCGCGCTACCTCACCAACAGCATGGGACGATCGGCCGAGTTCAGCGCCGACCGTCGGGTGGTCGCCATGGGATACGGACGACAATTGGCCGCCGCTCTGCGCCGCACGTCCGGTGCCGGATCCTCGACGCATCCCCCGGCCCGCACGCGAATCGCGCGAATCGAGGCCGTTCTCCGTCCCCGTCGGGGACGGCATCCGTCGACCGGTCTCTGAACGCCTCAGCGCGCGTCGGTCACGGCCGCGCGCACGATGTCGGCGTCGACGGCACCGATGTGCTTCCAACGAACCTCTCCGTCGGAACCGAGAATGACGGTCACCGGAACGGTGGGTGCGCCCAGGGCCGACAGCACGTCCCCGTCGCGGTCGATCACGACCGTCGCCTTCACCGAGAATTCGTCGACGAAATCCCGAATGGCCGACTCCTCGTCGCCGATGTTCAATGCGATCACCGCGACGTCGGGATGTTCGACGGCGATCTCGTCGAGCACCGGGATCTCCTTCTTGCACGGCTGACACCAAACCGCCCACAACGACACCAGCGCCATTCGTCCATCGGCCTCCTCCGCGACGGTGGTTTCACGCCCGTCGAGATCGATGACGGGGATCGAGGCGACTCCCGCATCCTCGGCGCCACCGCACGCCACCGCCCCGACGACGCCGGACAACAGCAGCATCCCGAATCGCACTCGAATGCGAGGGACACGACTCATGCGACCGTGATCGTGATCGTCTCGTGGGGTCCCGCGGTGCAGACCCCGAAGTAGTAACCGGGCTCGGAGAACGTCATCTTCTGGCTCTCTCCCGGCCGAACGGTGAACGGCCCGAACGAATGGACCACGCTGTCCTCGTTCTCGATGAGGACGGTGTCACCCACCGAAACCGTGAGTTGCTCGGGAAGGACGTCCTCGGTGAGTAGTCCCTTGTCCATTCGATCCTTGGTTCCCGCCGGCACCACGAACGACCACAATCGCCCGTCGGTGGCGACCGACGACGAGGACGAGTGCCCGGCGACCGCCACCACCACGCCCACCGCGACTCCGATGGGGAGCAGGAAGGCCAGCGCGGCGAGAAAGGCCCGCCCGGATCCTCGGCGCGACGGTTCCGTCACGGGGCCTCGTCGGCGACCACCACGGTGACCGTCACGTCACCGGCGTTGGCGAAGGTGAGCACGATGTCGAACTCCTGACCGATCTCCAACGGTGCTGCCAGATCGATCAGCATGATGTGGTAGCCACCGGGCTTCAACTCCACGGTCTCGCCCGCCGGAATGGCGATCGAGTCGACCTCTTGCATCACCATCTCACCCGGGCCCGACATCTCCGTCGTGTCGGACGACATGGACACCGTCGTCTCGGACGACATGGACACCGTCGTCTCGGACGACATGGACACCGTCGTGTCGGACGACATCTCGGCCATGACCATCTCGTGGATTTCGGCCGTGGCCGCGATCGACGGATCGACGCTCACGTCCGTCAATTCATCGTCGACGGCCGAGGTGACGGTCATGTACGCCGCACCGAGGGTCACTTCCATCGGACTGGTGCGAGCCCACGCGCCGGCGATCTCCACACCGACCTCCGAGGACGCGGGCGGTACCGATTCGTTCGACGCGGAGTCGTCGCCACAGGCGACCAACCCGGCCGTCATCGCCGATGCGGCGATCATCGTCATGGCGGCGGACATCGTTCTCTTCTTCATCGTGTTCTTTCCCATCCGTTCTTTCATGATTGTTTGCTCGTGCGATCCAGGAGGATGCGCAGATCTTCGGCCATCAGGTCCTTGTCCACACCGAACGGCCACTCCACCAGAACTTCCCCCGAGGAGTCGACCACGTAGGCGGTGGCGCTGTGACCGACCTCGATCGCACCGTCGTCGCCGATGACGATCGACGAGCTGGCGAGAAACGCGTTCTCCGCGGACTCGAGTTCCTCGACGTCGGCCGGCTGCAGCGCGTGAAAACGATCGGTGAAACTCGACAGGTAGCCGTTCAGCACCTCGGGGGTGTCACGATCGGGGTCGACGGTCACCATGGCCAGATCGACCAGATCGCCGTCGTCACCCAGATCACGCTTGGCCGCCCTCACGTAGGCGAGCGTGGTCGGACACAGGTCCGGACAGTTGGTGTAACCGAAGTACACCACCAACAGTCGACCCGTGGATGCGACCATCTCGAAGACTCCGTCGTGCGTCGCGTACTCGCCGGTGTCGGTGACGTCGGTGACCGCCACCGATCCGACCGAAAGGGGTTCGTCACGGACGATCCCGCCGAGCGACCGCGGTTCGTCGCCACCGCATCCGGTCGTGAGCGAGGGCATCGACAACGTCGTCACCAACATCGAGGCGATCGTCAGCGCCTTGGTCGATCCCGCGGTCCGCGTCCCGTGTCGCACGGCTCCATGATGCGAGAGAGTTCGGACCCGCGAAACGGACCAAAGTCCCGAACGGACACGCCCGACCTTGTGACTGTTCGCACCCTCCATACAAACCATCGGTCGGCTGGGGAACCTCGTCGGTTCCCACGGGTAACGTCACCGGTGATGTCAGCCGTCACACCCTCCGCCTTCCTGGCCGCGGCCCGAGGGTCGACTCCCCACCACACGCCCGTGTGGTTCATGCGTCAGGCCGGTCGCAGCCTCCCCGAGTACAAGGCCATCCGGGGTGAGGGAAGCATCCTCGACGCCATCAAGCGACCCGACCTCGCCACCGAGATCACGCTGCAACCCGTGCGTCGCTACGGGGTGGACGCCGCGGTGTTGTACAGCGACATCGTCGTGCCCCCGCACGCCGTCGGTTACGGAATCGACGTGGCCCCGGGCACCGGACCCGTGGCCGAGCGTGCGTTCCGGTCGGCCGCCGACCTCGAACGCCTCCGACCCCTCGAACCCGAGACCGACGTCGCCTACGTCATCGAGACCGTTCGCAACCTCGTCCGCGAACTCCCCGCCTCGGTTCCATTGTTGGCGTTCGCCGGTGCACCGTTCACGGTGGCCAGCTATCTGGTGGAAGGTCGTCCGTCGCGCACGTATCAGAACACCAAGCGGCTCATCTCCTCCGAACCCACGCTCTGGCACGAACTGATGGAGCGACTCACCCAGCACGCCATCGCGTTCATCGACGCGCAGTTGACCGCCGGCGCCCGCGCCTTCCAACTGTTCGACTCGTGGGCCGGTTCCCTGTCGCGCCGCGATTACGACGCGTACGTTCTCCCCCACAGTCGACGGGTGTTCAGCGCGTTGGCCGAGAAGCACCCCGATGTTCCCGGAATCCACTTCGGTATCGGGTGCGATCATCTGCTGGAGTCGATGTTGTCCGCGGGTCCGCGAGTGCTCGGTCTGGATTGGCGCACGTCCATCTCCGACGCCCGAGCGCGCATGGGTTCCGATCTGATCGTTCAGGGCAACCTGGATCCGGCCCTCGTCCTGGCCGGTCGTGATCCCGCCCTCCGGGGTGCCGCCCGGGTGCTCGCCGACAACGACGGACACGACGGACACATCTTCAACCTCGGCCACGGCGTCGACCCCTCCACCGACCCGACGATCCTCGAAGAGGTCGTCGCCCACGTCCACGAAAGCACGAGGCGCTGACATGACAACGACGACGACGACCGCGGTGTTGCTGATGGCCTACGGCACGCCACGCACCCCCGCCGAGATCGAGCCGTACTACACCGACATCCGACGCGGACGCGCGCCCACCCCGGAGCTACTGGCCGAACTCACCGCCCGCTACGACGCCATCGGTGGCATCTCTCCACTGGCGGCGCGCACCGAGGCGCAGCGCGTCGCGCTTCAACGGGCTCTCGACGCCATCGCCCCGGAACGTTTCGAGGTGGTCCTCGGGCTCAAGCACGCCGAGCCCAAGATCGAGACCGCCGTCGACGAACTCGCCGCCCGCGGATTCCGAGCCATCGTCGGCCTCGTGCTGGCGCCCCACTTCTCGACGTACTCCATCGGTCAGTACATGGATCGTGCGCGCGCGGCCGCCGAGCCCCACGGCATCTCCGTGACCGGTGTCGAGAGTTGGGCCACCGATCCGGCGTTCGTCGACTTCCTCGCCACCGACATGCGCGCACGTTTGGCCGAGATGCCGGCCAACACCAAGGTGCTGTTCACCGCGCACTCGCTCCCCCAGCGCATCATCGATGCCGGCGATCCGTACCCGAACGAGTTGCGCGCCACCGCCGAGGCCGTGGCCTCCGCCGTCGGACTGTCGGACTGGTCCTCGTGGTCGATCGCCTGGCAGTCGGCCGGTCGCACTCCCGAACCCTGGATCGGTCCCGACATCCTGGCCGTCATCGACGATCTCGCCGCCAGCGAGAACTCGTCGGGGGTGTTGGTGTGCGCCTGCGGATTCGTGGCCGATCATCTCGAGGTGTTGTTCGACCTCGACATCGAGGCCCGTCGACACGCCGAGACCAAGGGACTGTCGTTCGACCGCACCGCGTGCGTCAACGACGACGCGACGGTGATCGCGTCGCTCGCTCGACGAGTCGCCGATCTCGCCTCCTGAGGACCGGCGCGACGTCATGACCGACCCTCGCGCGCACGTCGTCATCGTCGGGGCCGGCATCACCGGCCTCACAGCCGCGCATCGCCTGTTGAATCCGCTCGACGGCTCGTCCCCGTCGGTGCGGGTGACCGTGATCGAATCGACCTCCCGCGTCGGCGGCAAGATCCGGACGTCACCCTTCGCCGGGATCGACGGCGTGGACGAGGGCCCCGATTCGTATCTCGCACGTGTGCCCGCCGCCGGCCGACTCTCGCGCGAGGTGGGACTGACGGACGCGCTCACCAATCCCACCGATGCCCACGCGTCGATCGTGCACGGTGGCCTCCACCGGATCCCCGACGGCCTGATGATGGGCGTCCCCACCGGCGCTCTCTCACTGGCCCGAAGTGGTTTGCTGTCGTGGCGCGGAAAGGCGCGCGCCGCCCTCGAACCGATTCTTCCGTCGAGCGGTGACCACCGCGACTCGGTCGGCAACTTCATCCGCCAACGCTTCGGCCGAGAAGTTCACGAACTGCTCGTCGATCCGCTCGTGGGCGGCATCTACGCCGCCGACACCGCCGACTTCAGTCTGGCCACGGTGCCCCAACTCGCCGATCTCGCGCACGGGCGCAGCGTTCTGCTCACCGCGCGACGACGCCGAGCCGCGGCCGGCGCGGCCGGCCCCGTCTTCGAGACCCCGCGGGCGGGCCTCGGTGCGCTCACCGCCGCACTGTCGGGTTCCATCGAACGTCGCGGTGGAACCATCCTCACCGACGTGATGGTGACGGGGATTCGTCGCGCCGGCCGTTCGTACGCGATCGAGACGACCTCGACGAACCTCGACGCGGATTCCGTGATCGTCGCGTCACCGGCCGCGGCGTCGGCGTCCTTCCTGCGACCGTTGTCGACCGAACTCTCGGACCTGCTCGCCCCCACCGAACACGCGTCGGTGGTGATGGTGACCCTGCGCGCAACGGGGAGGGCCCTCGCGCGGTTCGAGGGCATGAGCGGATACCTCGTTCCCAAACCCGACCAGAAGCGCGTCACGGCAGCGTCGTTCGGTTCGAACAAGTGGTCGCATTGGAAGCCGGCCGACGACTCCATGATCATGCGGGTGTCGCTCGGTCGTGACGGGGCCCCCACGCACGACCTCGTGCACGAGTGGGACGACGAGCGCCTCGTGCGTCAGGTCGTGGACGAGATGCGCGAGCACACCGGGGTCGACGTCACCCCCACCGAACACCGCGTCACCCGCTGGGAGCACTCGTTCCCCCAGTACCGACCGGGCCATCTGGGCCGAGTCGACACGATGGAGGCCATCTTGAACGCCGAGGCCCCCGGCGTGCTCCTCTCCGGCGCCAGCATGCGCGGAATCGGCATCGCCTCGTGCATCACCCAGGCCGAATCCGCCGCGGCATCGGTGTTGGCGACCCTCGAAGCCTCCGGTCATCTGCGAGACTGACGCCGTGTTCCGAGCCGTCACCGTTTCCCTCGTCGTTCTGACTCCCGCGTTGTTCGCCGGTTGCGCGTCGAGCGAGGAGGTGCTGGTGTCCACCACCTCCGTCGCCACGGTCACCAGCACGACGGCGGCTCCCACGACCACCTCCACCTCGACCACCACGACGGTGTATTCGGGACCGCCCACGCTCGCACCGGGCCAGTCGTTGCCCCAGCCCGAGAACATTCCGCCCGAGGACACGATCGAGCCCGAGGTCGTCGTGGGCGGCATCGCGATTCCGCGCATCGACGTGATGCAGACCCTGTATCGCGGCGTGACATTGCCCACCCTCGACAAGGGAGTGGGTTGGTGGCCCGGAACCGCCATGCCCGGACAGGTGGGCAACGTCGTCCTCGGCGGGCACCGAGTGAGCAAAAAGAAGCCCTTCCGCAACATCGACCAGTTGCAGCCGGGTGACGAGATCTTCCTGACGACCGCCGACGGCGATTTCGTGTACGTCGTCGACCGAACCTTCATCGTGGAGCCCACCGACGTCTGGATCATCGACCAGACCGCGGACGCCACGCTGACCCTGTTCGCCTGCCATCCCCCCGGGTCCACGCGCGAACGCATCGTGGTGGTCGCCAACTACTCACGACAGGTCGTCGCCTGACCCCACGATGTCGGATATCTGAATGAACTTCGGCGGTCGACGCTCATGGCCCCGAGCACTCCTGGCCGGACTGCTCGTCGCCGCCTCCATGCCTCCCTGGGGCTGGTGGCCCCTGTCGTTCATCGGACTCGCGATGTATTGCAGTCTCGAGTACCGGGCCGACACTCCACGACGGCGCTTCGCCACCGGCTTCGTCTTCGCGACGGGTTGGTTCCTGCCGGCCATGTCGTGGATGTGGTTCCTCACCGCACCGGGTTACCCCATCGCGGTGACCCTCTTCGCGTCGCTGCACGGCCTGGCCGCCATGGCCACCAAGGGTCGCGCCGATCGGCACTCGGTGATCAGCGGACCCGCGTTGCACACGCTCATCGAGGTGTTGCGCATGGCGTTCCCCTTCGGCGGCGTGCCCCTGGCCACCTTGGGCATCGCCCAGGTCGCCGGACCGTTGCACCGCATCGCGTCGCTTGGCGGCGTCATCGCGCTCACGTGGGTGACATGGCAGATCGCGGCCCTGTTCGCCCGCGCACCGCGTGAACATCGCCGCGACAACCGCCACGTTCGTTCCACCCGACGCTGGGCCACCATGGCCTGCCTCGTCGCGTGGCTCGTGTCGTTCCCCGCGATGACCCGGACCGAGAACACCGGACGAACGCTGTCCATCGCCGCCGTCCAGGGTGGCGGACCGCAGGGAACCCGGGCCATCGACACGAACCCCCGCGACGTGGTGGACCGTCACCTCGCGGCGACCGCCACCATCGACACCGAAGATCTCGATCTGGTCGTGTGGCCCGAGAACGTCATCGACGTGTTCGACTTCGATCGCAGTGCCGAGATCTCCGAGATCGCCGCCGAGTCCGAACGCCTCGACGCCCCCTTCGCGGTGGGCATCACCGAGGACGTCGACGACGCGAGTTTCACCAACGCCCAGGTGATCGTGGACCGCTCCGCCACCGTGCTCGACCGCTACGACAAGGTGCGCCGGGTGCCGTTCGGTGAATACATGCCGATGCGGAGTCTGTTGCGGGCGCTCGGCGCTCCGGTGGATCAGGTGCCACGCGACGCGGTGGCGGGCACCACACCGGCGGTGCTCGATTTCGTCACCGACGGCGGAGAGGAACGCGCGGCGGTGGTGATCTCGTGGGAGGTCTTCTTCGGCGGACGCGCACGCGAGGGCGTCGCTCTCGGCGCCGGGTTCGTCATCAATCCGACGAACGGATCCAGTTACACCTGGACCGTGTTGCAATCGCAACAAGTCGCCTCGTCCCGATTGCGCGCGATCGAAACCGGACGCTGGGTGGTGCAGGTCGCGCCGACGGGATTCAGTGCGTTCGTCGGACCCGATGGAGAGGTTCATTCGCGCACGGCGGTGAGCGAACGCGCGGTGATCAGCCGAGAAATCCCGGTGCGCACGGGCGAAACGTTGTACGTGCGACTGGGCGACAAGCCGTGGATCGCGGCCCTCGCCGTGGTTTTGTTGTCGGTGCTGCGGTCCCGTCGACGTCCGTTGCGCCGAGCCTGACACCGTCCCGTCACAACTCGATCATCACCGTCGTCGGACCGTCGTTCACCAACTCCACGTTCATGTAGGTGCGAAATCGCCCCGTCTCCACGTGGGCCCCGAGACGACGCAGTTCTCCGACCACGTGATCGACCAGGGGCTCGGCGTGCTCGGGCCGGGCCGCGGCGATCCAACCCGGTCGGCGACCCGACGTGGTGTCGCCGTACAGCGTGAACTGACTCACGACGAGGATGGTTCTGGTCGTGTCGGCCAGCGAAAGGTTCATGACACCGTTCTCGTCGTCCATGATCCGCAGGTTCCAGATCTTGTCGGCCAACTTCGCCGCCACCTTCTCGTCGTCGGTGTGCGTCACGCCCACGAGAGCCATCAAGCCGGGACCGATCTCGCCCACCCTGGTCGCGGTCGAGTCCTCGACGACGTCCACCGAGGCCCGTTTGACCCGTTGCACCAGTGCTCGCACGAGCCGATCGTACGGGCAACAATGCTCGGGTGGGGAATCACGATCTCGTCGTCATCCGATCCGCGGACGGTCGGATCGTCGCCGACGTCGACCCCGCGCACGGGGGACGCGTCGCGCAACTGACCGTCGATGGATGTCCCTTGCTGATCGACTCATCCCATCCGGACGCGCACGAACCCCTGGGTTGGGGCTGCTATCCCATGGTCCCGTATTGCGGTCGGGTTCGTGACGCCAGCTTCTCCTTCGACGGCCGGGTGCACCGTCTGCCTGCGTCGGCGGAACCGCACGCCATCCACGGGACGACGTTCGACCGCGAGTGGCGCACGATCGAGTCCGACACGACGTCGGTGGAGATGCGCACGGATCTCGGTCGCCATTGGCCCTTCCGGGGTCGCTCGACGCATCGCGTGTCCGTCGAACACGGAGCATTGGTGATGGCGCTGACCGTGGAGGCCGACGAGACCATGCCCGCGATGGTCGGATGGCATCCGTGGTTCCGCAAACCCGAGCGGTCCCCCATCGGATTGGTGTCGATGTTGCGTCGCGACGACGTCGGCATCGCCACCACCGAGGTCGTCGATCGACCGTCCGGGCCCGTCGACGACTGCTTCGTCGGCCGATTCGGTGGCCGATCGAACGACACCGACGAATTCTTGACGATGCGTTTCGAGACGGTCTCCCTCCTTCTCGCTTCCGACTGTTCCCACTGGGTGCTCTACGACGAGCCGACGCATGCCACCTGCGTGGAGCCCCAATCCGGCCCGCCGAATCAGATCGCCGACGACCCGGTGATCCTCGGCGCCGGCGAATCCCTGAGCCGTTGGTTCCGCATCGGGGTGCTGCCGTCATGAACCACGTCGCCCGGATTTGGGGCAGACTTTGCGCGAGGTTCCTCGCGGTTCGATCTCCTGAACCCCGTGCGGCGACCGAACGAACATGACCACGACTCCTTCCGACGCCGCTCTCGTCGCCGCGCATCTGGCCGGCGATCGAACCGCCCTCGCCGCCATCTACGACCGCTATTCAGCCGGCCTGTACGACACCGCGGCGGCCATGCTCTCGGATCGTCACGACGCCGCCGACATGGTGCAGGACGTCTACTGCATCGCGGCCGAGCGATTGGGTCAGCTTCGCGATCCCGAACGCCTGAAGCCGTGGCTGTACGCGGTCCTGCGCAACGAGGTGTACCGACGCACCAAGAGGCGTCGTCGCGCCACTCCCACCGACTTCCAATCCGACACGGTTCCCGACGTGGTCGCGCCCGCTGATCCCGGCGCCGACGGCGCGGCGGTGGCCTTCGCCGAGTTGGCCTCGCTCGTGCGCTCCGCCGCGGCCGGTCTGGACGAACGCGACCAACTCATCCTCGAACTGTCCATCCGTCAGGGTCTCGAGGGTGCGGACCTCGCCGACGCTCTGGGCGTCACGCCCGAGCAGAGCTACTCGATGGTCCACCGAATGCGCGAGCGCGTGGACCGCAGCCTCGGTGCGTTCGTGGTCGCCAAGGCCGGACGTCGGGAATGCTCCACGCTCGACGAGATCCTGCGCGACTGGGACGGTGAGTTCAGCGTCCTCATCCGCAAGCGCGTGGCCCGTCACGTCGAGTCCTGCGAGACCTGTGAGAAGACCAAGGGAAAGGTCGCTCCGTTGGCCCTGTTCGGTGCCGCACCGGTGCTGGCCGCCCCGCTCGGGTTGCGCGATCGTGTGTTGGCCGCCACCTCCGGAATCTCCACTCCCGGCACGGGTGGTGGTTCCACCGGCGGAACCACGTCGCGCATTCGATGGCGCGCGAGCGACGGATTCCCTCGGGTGTCGCGATTCGTCGGACGGGGCCTGTGGTGGGCCACCGGTGCCGTGGTGTTGGTGGCCGCCGGTTCGGTGGTCGTTCTCTCGGCCGCGGAGTCGACGCCGTCGAGCGACGGTTCCTCGATCACCATCGTGGACGATTCACCCGAGCCGGCCTCGGACGATGCAGTCTCGGACTCGACACCCGCGACGACGACCATCGTGACGACGACCGTCGACACCACCGCGGTGGGCATCCTCCCGGTGCCCACCGTTGCGTCGACCACCGTCGCTCTCGCGACACCCACTTCGGTGACGCCCGCGGAAACGCCGTCCACGATCTCGGTGACGACGGCGCCCGTCACCACCACCACGAAGCCGACGTCGTTGGTGGCGCTCGGCGCGAGCGTGGCGGCCATCGACTTCTCCGCCACCGGCACCACGGCCACCTTCCGACTCACCAACCCCAACGCGTCGGCCGTGCCCTGGAAGATCGCTTCGACCCGACCGTCGTTCTTCACGTTCAGCCCCGCGGCGGGAACGCTCGCCAAGGGGGCCTCCGCCACGATCACGGTCACGTTCGCGCGTTCGACCGCCTCCTCGTACTCCAACGCCTCGTCGTTCCCCGAGGGACGTTTCGACGTGGCGGCGCGCGTCACCGCCACCGGGGCACCCACCACCGCGATGCAACTTCTCGGTGCGGTCGGACGGCCTCCACAGGTGGGAACCATCGCCGTGCGATTCAGCGCGGCCTCGTGCGCGAACGTCTCCATCCAGGTTCCGGTGACCGACGAATCACCCCTGAAGAGCGTGCTGGCCACGCTCACCCTCACCGGTGGCGTGGCCCCGTCCACCCGCACTCTCGCGTTGTCCGATTCGGGCAAGGGTTCATGGGTCGGCGCGAGTGCCGACCTGCCCGGCTCCACCACCGCGGTGTCGGTGAGCGTGACGGCCACCGATCGCAACGGCCTGGCCACCACCACGGGCACCAAAGTGACCCGGCCCACCTCCTGCTGAGCCCGTTCGGGCTGGTCCGACCACGCGCGGGGAGGCTCACGGGGCCCACCGATAGCATCGCAACCCATGTCACAACCGCGGGGGTCGGCGTCACCCCACAACCCCCTCGACCCCGATTCACCGTTGCGCATCGCCTATCTCACCTACCGGGGCAAGCCGCACGTGGGCGGGCAGGGCGTGTACACCCGCCACCTCACCAAGGCCCTCGCCGACCTCGGTCACTCCGTCGAGGTGTTCGGCGGTCAGCCGTATCCGGTGCTCGACGAGCGAGTGTCGCTCACCAAGCTCCCCAGCCTCGACCTCGTCAACGACCACTACCCCTTCCGCTTCCCCGCCATCTGGGAATTGAAGACGCGCGAGGATCTCTACGAGGTCGGACTCTTCCTCACCGGCACGTTCGGCGAACCGGCCGCGTTCAGCGCCCGCGTGAAGCGTCACCTCGCCACGCGTGTGGGCGAGTTCGACCTGGTCCACGACAATCAGTGCCTCGGATACGGAATCCTCGGACTCGAGAAGATGATCCCGACCATCGTCACGCTTCACCATCCCATCACGCGCGACCGCGCGCTCGAGATGGAACACGCTCCCAACTGGTGGAAGAAGCTCGGAGTGTCGCGCTTCTACTCGTTCGTGAAGATGCAGGGCCGCGTGGCCAGTCGCATGCCGCGCATCGTCGTGGTGAGCGAGAACAGCATCAAGGACATCCACGGCGACATGGGGGTTTCCTACGACCGCATGCGTCTGGTGCCCGTCGGCGTGGACCCCGATCTGTTCAAACCGTTGCCGAACGTGTCGCGCATTCCCGGTCGCCTCATCACCACCGCGTCGGCCGACGTGGCGTTGAAGGGGCTCTCCTATCTCCTCGAGGCGGTGGCCAAATTGCGCACCGAACGCGACGTCACCCTCACCATCATCGGCAAGCCCAAGCCCGGCAAGAGCATGGACCTCATCGACAAGCTGGGTCTGGCTCCGCACATCCAGTTCGTGTCCGGAGTCTCCGACGAGCGCATCGTCGAGCTCTACGCCGAGGCCGAGATGGCCGTGGTCCCCTCGCTGTACGAGGGATTCAGTCTCCCCGCCATCGAGGCGATGTGCACCGGCATCTGCCTGGTGGCCACCGATGGTGGTGCGCTACCCGAGGTGACCGGCACCGACGGCGACACCGTGCTGCAGTGCGTCGCCGGTGACGCCGAGGCTCTCGCCTCCACCATCCGTCGCGGGTTGGACGACCCCGAACTTCGTGCCCGCGTCGGTCTGAACGGACGCAACCGCGTCGTCGAACGGTGGACCTGGCGCAAGTGCGCCGAGATGACCGTCGAGCAGTACCGAGAGGTGCTGTCCATGCCCGCCAACCGCGAGAAGCTCCGACGCAACGGACGGATCGGCTGATGCTGACCGTTCGCTTCCCCCGTCTCGGTCTGACCCCGGGTGATCTGGTGCTCGACGCCGGAGCGGGCTTCGGGCGTCACGCGTACGAGGTGGCCCGTTTGGGCGGTCGCATCGTCGCCCTCGACTACGCCGACGACGAGGTGCGCGCGACGCGGGCCACGTTCGGTGCGATGATCGAGCAGGGCCAGATCGAATCGGACAACTACGTGGGCGCTCTGCGCGGCGACGCCACCCGCCTGCCCTTCGCCGACGGCACGTTCGACCGTGTCATCACGAGCGAGGTCCTCGAGCACATCCAGAACGACGTGGCCGCCATCTCCGAACTGGCCCGGGTGTTGCGTCCCGGCGGGACGCTCGCCTGCACGGTGCCGTCGTGGTGGCCCGAGAAGATCAACTGGAAGCTCAGCGACGAGTACCACGCACCCAAGTCGGTGGGTGGACACGTGCGCATCTACTCCCAGACCGAACTGGAAGCCAAGCTTCGCTCGGCGGGTTTGTCCGTCACCGGTTCCCATCACGCCCACGCGTTGCACTCGCCGTACTGGTGGCTGAAGTGCGCCGTGGGCCCGCGTCGCGAGGATCACGCTCTCGTCAACGGCTACAAGAAGTTCCTCGAATGGGACATCGTGAAGCAACCGAAGTCGGTCAAGTTGGCCGAGAAGGCGCTGTCCCCGCTGATGGGCAAGAGCCTCATCGTGTACGCGCGCAAGAACGCGCCGGCTCGGACGGTGGCCCCGTGACGCGCGTTCCCCACGTCGAAGGAGTGCTCAGCGCCGACGAGGTCGTGCGTACCGCCGAGTCCATCGCCGCGCTGCAGCTGGACAACGGGATGATCCCGTGGTTCGAGGGCGGTCATTGCGATCCGTGGAATCACGTCGAAACCGCCATCGCCCTCGACGTGGCCGGAATGCATCGCGAGGCCGAGCGCGCGTACCAATGGCTGATCGACACGCAGCACGCCGACGGCTGGTGGTTCAACTACTACCTACCCAGCGGAACCGTCGAGGAGCCGAAGCTCGACACCAACGTGTGCGCCTACATCGCCTCGGGTGTGTGGCACCACTGGCTCGCCACCTCCGATCGCGCGTTCATCGACCACGTGTTCCCCACCGTCGAGCGCGCCATCGACTGGGTGATGTCGATGCGTCGCCCCAACGGAACCATTCGCTGGGCACGCGAGGAGCACGCCTCGCCGTGGGACTACGCGTTGCTCACGGGTTCGAGCAGCATCTGGCACGCCCTCATGTGCGCGAGTCACCTGGCCGACCTCGTGGGTCGACCGCGACCCGAATGGCGCGAAGCCGCCGACGTGTTGCGCGTCGTGATCGCCACCCAACCCGACGCCTTCGAGCCCAAGGCGCGTTGGGCCATGGACTGGTACTACCCCGTCCTCACCAACGCCCTCGTCGGTGAGCAGGCCAAGGCCCGTCTGGCCGAGAGCTGGGGCACGTTCGCCATGGAGGGACGTGGCATCCGTTGCGTCAGTGACGAACCGTGGGTCACCGCCGCCGAAACGGCCGAGTGTTCGTTGGCCCACGTGTCCGTCGGCGACCTGAACACGGCCATGGAGCTTCTCTACTGCACCCGGGCCCACCGCAACGACGACGGCAGCTACTGGACCGGAATCGTCTACCCCACCATGGAACGCTTTCCGAACGGCGAACGCACGGCGTACACCGCGGCCGCGGTGATCATGGCCGCCGACGCCATCGACGGCGGTTCGGCCGCCTCGCGACTGTTCGTCCCCGGCGTCACCGTCGACTGAGGGTGCCCATCGGCAAGAATGGTCCGATGACCGCGAACAGCAACGCACACCTCGATTCGGGCCCGTTCGACTCCGAGTCCCTGCGCGCCGTGGCGCAACGAGCCCTCGACACGATGGGTGTGGCCGCGCGCGTCGGGGATGCGGCGGTCTCGGGTGCCGACACCGTCGCCGTTCGCTCCCCCGTCAACGGTCGCGGCCTCGGGGTGGTGCGCCTCGACGCCGAGTAC
>WLEG01000100.1 GCA_009704425.1 Actinomycetota bacterium
GATCTTTGAATCGGCGTCGTGCGTGGCGCCATCGCCGTCGGAGAGACCCGCACCCAGACGTCGGCGCACCACGGCCAGCAGACCCACGATGACGGCGATGGGTCCGGCCACCATCAGGATTTCGTCCCAACCACCCTGGTGGGCGAGAAGCGCGCCGATCACGCCGTTTGAGCCGATCATCGGGTTCCTTCCATGACTTGCGCCGCTTGACAGAGGTTCCGGCGCCCTCTCACTCTACGATTCCAAGTGCTCCCTAGCCCATTCAGGTGATTCTGTGTCCAGCATGCGAACCCAAGTCGAAGAGACCATCGAGGCCATCCGGCCGGCTCTTCACGCCGACGGTGGAGACATCGAATTGAAGGATGTCGACGAGGCCACCGGAATCGTCAGCGTCACGCTGGTGGGCGCCTGCGGAACGTGCCCCACGTCCACCCAGACCTTGAAGCAGGGCATCGAGCGCATCATGCGCGACCGCGTGGACGGCGTCACCGAAGTGGTGAACGTGTGAGTCGTCGCGATCGCAATCCCGACACACTCTTCGCCTCCGCTCTCGATGGTGACCGCAGTGCGTTGGCGCGACTGTTGTCGTTGATCGAACAAGGTGGCGACGCGGCGCGGGCCATCGGTCGACTCTCGTATCCGCGCGGTGGCAACAGTTACACCGTGGGCCTCACCGGTGCGCCCGGCGCCGGCAAGAGCACGCTCACGTCGTCCATCATCGGTCACCTGCGTTCGCAGGAACTGGAAGTGGCCGTCCTGGCCATCGATCCCTCGTCGCCCTTCACCGGTGGCGCCATTCTGGGCGACCGCGTGCGCATGCAGGACCACGCCACCGATCCCGGCGTGTTCATCCGCTCCATGGCCACCCGTGGTCATCTGGGCGGTCTGTCGTTGGCGGCCCCCGAAGCGATCCGTCTGCTCGACGCCATCGGTCGACTGTGGGTGTTGGTGGAGACCGTGGGTGTGGGTCAGGTGGAAGTGGAGATCGCCGGCAAGGCCGACACCACCATCGTGGTGGTGAACCCCGGTTGGGGCGACTCGGTGCAGGCCAACAAGGCCGGTCTCATGGAGATCGCCGACATCTTCGTGATCAACAAGGCCGACCGCAAGGGCGTGGACGAGACGCGTCGCGACCTGGAGCAGATGCTCGACCTCTCCGACCTGGCGCACGAAGCGTGGCGTCCGCCCATCGTGCCCACCATCGGTTCCACCGGTGAGGGCGTGCCCGCGTTGTGGGACGTGGTGAAGCAGCATCGCGAGTTCATCACCACCAGTGGCGAGTTGGAACGTCGTCGTCGTTTCCGTCTGCGCGAGGAGTTGCGCGAGATCGTGGCGCGCCGTCTGGAACAGCGGGCCCGCGAGATCTGCACCGGCGAGCGTTGGGAGACGCTGCAGGACGGAGTCATCGAGCGCACCCTCGATCCGTGGAGCGCCGCCGACGAGATGCTGAAGGCCGTCGGCGCCTGAGCGCCCGAACGAGGAGCGACCATGACGAGTGATTTGGTGCTGTGCGAACGTCGCGCCGATGGCGTGGCCGTGGTGACGTTGAACAACCCCAAGGTGAACGCGCTCAGCCAAGCCGTGTTGGCGCGTCTGCGCGCGGTGGCCGAGGATCTCACCGCCAACCCGCCCGGTGCGGTGGTCATCACCGGTGGCGAGCGCATCTTCGCGGCCGGGGCCGACATCAGCGAGTTCGGCGGCACCGCCGAGGGCGAGCGCATCGGCCTCGGTTTCCACTCGGCGCTCGACGCCGTGGCCGCCATCCCGCGTTTCGTCATCGCCGCCATCAGTGGATACGCCTTGGGTGGCGGATGCGAGTTGGCGTTGGCGTGCGACTACCGCATCGCCGGCGAGAAGGCCGTGTTCGGTCAGCCCGAGGTGTTGCTGGGCATCATCCCCGGCGGTGGTGGCACGCAACGCCTGCCGCGTCTGGTGGGCGCCAGTCGCGCCAAGGAACTGGTCATCACCGGTCGACAGGTGAAATCCGACGAGGCGTTGCGCATCGGATTGGCCGACGAGGTGGTGCCCAACGAGAGCCTGCACGAGCGCGCGTTGGCGTTGGCCGGTTCGGTGGCCAGCGGTGCCGTGTTGGCGCACGCCGCCATGAAGCGCGCCATCGACGAGGGACTGTCCACTTCATTGTCCGAGGGCTTGCTGTTGGAGCGTCGTCTGTTCACCGACGTGTTCGCCACCGACGACAGTCAGGTGGGCGTGAAGAGTTTCCTCGAGAACGGCCCGGGCAAGGCCACCTTCAGCGGTCGCTGATCGCGCGTTCGTACACCGCCGCCGTGGAGGTGGCGATGGCGTCCCACGAGAACCGACTGCGCAACACTTCCTTGCCCTTGGTCTGCATGTCGTTGGCCAACCCGGCGTCGGTGAGCACGCGTTCGATCGCCTCGGCCAACCGACGCGCGTTGCCCGGCTCGAACAACAGCGCGGCATCGGTGCCCTCGATGATCTCGGCCAGTCCACCGGTGCGCGCCGCCACCGTGGGCGCGCCCGCCGCCAACGACTCGAGGGCCACGATGCCGAACGGTTCGTACAGCGAGGGAATCACCACGCAACCGGCGCGGTGCAACAACGACCGCAACTCGTCGTCGGGCACGAAACCGGCCAGGTTCACCAGGTCGCTGACGCCCTCGATGTCCACCTGACTCTGCAACTCCGGCAGATACGAACCGCGTCCGGCGATGACGCAACGAATGCCGGGCACGCGACCACGCAACAACGCCATCGCTTGGGCCAACACCTGGAAGCCCTTCTCGTATTGCACGCGCCCCCAAGCCAGCACCAACGGTTCGCGGACGATCGCGCCGGTGGGTTCCCACACGCGCGGGTCCACGCCGTTGGGGATCAGTTCGACGTTGGCGGGATCCAACCCCTCCAACAACTCGCGCATCATGAAGCGCGAACAGCAGATCTGCGCCGCGGACCGGTAGGCCAACCACGCCTCGACGGCGTTGATGGCCGAGCTGGCGCCCTCGGGCACGTGACCGCCGTGACGGCCGCGTTCGGTGGAGTGGAAGGTGGCCACCAGCGGCGCGTGAAACAGCGCGGCCAACGTGTCGCCGGCCCACGCGGTGTGCCAGTCGTGCGCGTGCACCACGTCGGGACGCCAGTTGTCGACGACGGCGGCCAGAGCCACCATCTGATTGTTGGCCGACGCGGTGCGCAACACCTCGTCGTCGTCGGGCAACCATGGCAGATCGGTGCGCGCGCGCACCACGCGCGCGCCGTCGACGGTGACGGTGTCGGCGGGCAGATCGCCGTCGTTGTCGACGCTGAACACCACCACCTCGTGCCCCGCGCGCGCCAACGCACCGGCGAGGCCGTCCACGTGGGCCGCCACGCCACCGATGGAGGCCGGTGGGAACTCGCGGGTCAGCATCAGCACGCGCACGAGCGAACGGTAGCGGACGCACCTCGTAGCCTTGGGGGCGTGAACGAACGGCTGGCATGGTGGAGCGACCCGGCGTTGCGCCCCATGGTGGTGGCGTGTCTCACCCTCAGCGGTGCCGTGGGCGTGTTCGGCTTCTCGTTCGGTGTGGGGTCGGTGGCGGCCGGAGCCAGCGTGTGGCAGACGTGCGCGTTGTCGCTGTTCGTGTTCACGGGGGCGTCGCAGTTCTCGGCCATGAGCGTCATCGGCGCCGGTGGTTCGTTGGGTTCGGCGTTGGGTGGCGCGTTGTTGTTGGCCGCGCGCAACGGCGTGTACGGACTGGCGATGTCGCGCCGTTTGGACGGCTCGCTCGGGCGTCGACTGCTGGCCGCTCAGCTGACCATCGACGAGACCACCGCGATGGCGGTGGCGCAACCGAATCGACGCGAACAACAGATCGCGTTCTGGTTGACCGGCTTCGCGCTGTACACGTTCTGGAACGTGGGCACGCTCATCGGCGCGCTCACCGGCAGCGCGATCGATCCGCAGACGTTCGGTCTCGACGCCGCGTTCCCCGCCGGTTTCGTGGCCATGGTGTGGCCGTTGCTCAGCGATCGGCGGGCCCGACTGGCCGCCGCGATCGGGGGAGTGGTGTTCCTGGCCACGGTGTCGTTCCTGCCCATCGGCGTGCCGATTCTGTTGTCGGTGATCGGCGTGCTGGTGGGCGTGCAACGTCCGGTGCCGCCGCCGGTGGGGACCGAGGTGTCGCGACCGTGAGTTGGACGCTGGTGATCGTTCTGGCGCTGGGCGCGTACGCGTTCAAGGTGACCGGGCTGGTGATCCTGGGCGGACGCACGTTGCCGGCCGTGGTCGAGCGCTGCCTGGCCCTCATCCCGGCCGCGGTGGTGACCGCGCTCATCGTGAAGGACACCTTCACCACCGGCCAGGACCTGGTGCTCGACGCCCGGGCGGCCGGCATCGCGGTGGCGGTGGTGGCGGCCTGGCGCAAGGCCCCCCTGATCGTGGTGATCGTGCTGGGCGCGGCGGTGACCGCCCTCCTGCGCCAACTCTGACTTGTCGATCTGGGGGGATTTTTGGCGCTATACCGTCCCGAAACCCGCCCAGTTCCACAGGTCGTGGGGTGTGTTGTGGTGCTCACTCAGGGGCATGAAACTGCAAATGCTGCACGACATCGCTTCCGCTCAACACGGGCTGATCACGCGCGCTCAGCTTCTCGACACCGGTGAAGCCCCGCGGGCGTGGAGACGTCTGCACGACGCCGGACTTCTCGTTCCGCGTCATACCAACGTGAGCGCCTTGATGGGATTTCCGGCCACTCGCGATCAACGTCTGATGGCCGCGACGTTGGCGCTGAACGGAATCGGTGTGGCTTCGCATCGGTCCGCTGCTTACTTGTACGGCGCGTGGACTCCGAAAGACGACGAGCCGATCGACATCATCGTTCCCGATCGCGGTGGAGGGCGAGTGCTCCACGGTGTGACCATTCATCGTCCGCGCGATCGCGAGGACCTTGCACCGCTTCGCCTCGACGGCATTCGCGTGACCACGGCGACGCGAACGTTGATCGACCTCGGTGCCGTCTCGCCCTACGCGGTGCCGAGCGTGACCGAGCGCATGTTGATCGCGGGCCACACCACGCGCGAGCACCTCACGCGCGCGGTCGCGCGACATTCCGAACGGGGGCGCGCCGGAATCGGACCGATGCGCGAATTGTTGTCGTCGTGGCCTTACTCCGATCGTCCGGCCGATTCGGTGTTCGAGTTGCGGATGGATCGCCTGTTGGCTGTTCACGGCATGCCCCCGCACCTGACACAGATCGAGATCGGTCCGTATCGGGTGGATCTGGGTTGGCCCGAGTTCATGGTGGCGGGCGAGTTGGACGGGTGGGGCAAGTACGAGCGACTGGCCCAGTTCCGTGACCAAGCGCGGCGTGATGCCTACCTGCAGATTCGGGGTTGGCTGGTGGTGCACTTCACGTGGCGCGAAGTCACCCGCAGCCCGCGCAAGGTGATCGCCGAATTGCAGGCGGCGTTGCGGTCCCGAGGCTGGAAGCCCGGCCTGTAAACCACGTGGAACTGGGCGGGTTTCGTGACGGTATGGCGCCCAAAAGCCCCCCAGATTGCCGGGGTTAGCACTCTCGGGCTCCGGTTGCTAACGGGACGGCACCCCCTCTATCCTTGGCACTCGACTGACGGGAGTGCTAACGCCTCCCGGCGGTCGACATGACCAGTCACAACACACGCCAACGAAAGGCTCGACACCATGAACCTGAAGCCCCTCGATGACCGAATCGTGGTCCGGCCCAACGCAGCCGAGGAGCGCACCGCTTCCGGTCTCGTCATCCCCGACACCGCCAAGGAAAAGCCCCAGCAGGGTGAAGTCCTGGCCGTGGGCCCCGGCCGCTGGAGCGACGACGAAGGCAAGCACTTCGCTCTCGACGTGAAGGTGGGCGACACCGTCCTCTACAGCAAGTACGGCGGCACCGAGATCACCGCTGGCGGCGAGGATCTGCTCATCCTCACCAGCCGTGACGTCCTCGCCATCGTGGTCAAGTGAGGAACTGACCCATGTCCAAGATTCTGAAGTTCGACGAGGAGGCGCGTCGCGCACTCGAAGCCGGCGTCAACAAGCTGGCCGATGCCGTGCGCGTGACGCTCGGACCCAAGGGACGCAACGTCGTCCTCGACAAGAAGTTCGGTGCGCCCACCATCACCAACGACGGTGTGTCCATCGCCAAGGAAATCGAATTGGAAGACCCGTTCGAGAACATGGGCGCCCAGTTGGTGAAGGAAGTCGCCACCAAGACGAACGACGTCGCCGGTGACGGAACCACCACGGCCACCGTGCTCGCTCAGGCCATGGTCCACTTCGGTCTGCGCAACGTCACCGCCGGCGCCAACCCGATGGGCCTGAAGAAGGGCATCGAGAAGGCCATCGCCGCCGCGGTGGACAGCATCAAGGAGTTGGCCCAGAAGGTGGAGGACAAGGCGCAGATCGCCAGCGTCGCCACCATCTCGGCCGCCGACTCCGCCATTGGCAACGTCATCGCCGACGCCATCGACAAGGTGGGCAAGGACGGCGTGGTCACCGTGGAGGAGAGCAACACCTTCGGAATCGAGCTCGATTTCACCGAGGGCATGCTGTTCGACAAGGGCTACCTGTCGCCGTACTTCGTGACCGACGCCGAGCGTCAGGAAGCGGTGCTCGACGAGCCCTACATCCTGCTCTACGGCTCCAAGATCAGCACCGTGCAGTCGTTGCTGCCGGCCCTCGAGGCCGTCATGAAGACC
>WLEG01000101.1 GCA_009704425.1 Actinomycetota bacterium
TCGTCGTGCATCTCGAGCGGCTGGCCCATCACCTCGCTGATCGCCTCGCGGGTGAGGTCGTCGTGCGTCGGCCCGAGACCACCGCACATGATCACCGCGTCCGCGTCGGCCAACACCGAACGCAGAACGTTCACGATGCGGTCGCGATTGTCGCCCACCTTGATCTGGATGAGGGAGTCGATCCCGTTCGCGGCCAATTGCTCCCCGATCCACGAGGAGTTGGTGTCGACGATCTGCCCCAGCAGTAGTTCGGTTCCGACGGCGATCACCGAACAGCGCACGTCATCCCACCGACGCCGGAGTGGCACCGCGAAGTCGGTGCGCCCGCCACATGTATTGCAGTCCACTCACGACGGTGAACACCACCGAGATCCAGAGCAACCACAGCCACAACCACGTCGCGTCCGACGACGTGATCGGGGCGATCGCGAAGGCCACGCTCAACTGCTGGAACAACGTCTTCCATTTCGCCAGACGACTGGCCGGAACACTGACGCCCTTGGCGCCCACCAACACCCGGTACATGCTGATCGCCACCTCGCGGGCGGCGATGACGGCCACCGGAACGATCCAGTAGATGTCGCGACTGACGAGGGCGAACATCGCCCCGAGCACCAGCACCTTGTCGGCCAAGGGATCGAGGAAAGCACCCGAACGAGTGGCTCCGTGGCGCCGGGCCAGGTAGCCGTCGATGCCGTCGCTGGAGCACAGGACGAACCACAAGGCGAAGGCGACCCAGGAACCCCGGGACGAGTCCGGGATCACGACGAACATCAGCGGCGAGACGAGGATGCGGCCCACCGTGACGGCGTTGGCCCACGTGGCGATGGCATTGGGGTCGACCGGCACGGAATCATCGTGCCACACCGAACCCGCGAAAACCGACTTCGTGTCGGCGCTCGACGCGAACGCTCAGTCGGCGACGAGATCGGGGCCCATCGCGGACCGCACGGTGACGGTGTGGAACTCTCCCACCGCGAGCGACGTCGGCACCTCGACGATTCCGTCGATCTCGGGCGCCTCGCGATGACTGCGACCGACGCCGGCTTCGTCCACCAACACCGTGATCTCCCGGCCCACGAGATCGTCGCGACGACGCGCCGTGATGGAATCCTGCAGTTCGGAGAGTTCCGCCAGGCGATCGCGCATCAGACCCTCGGGTACCGCGCCGTCGAGGTCGTACGCGTACGTGCCCTCCTCGGGTGAATACGCGAAGAACCCGCACCAGTCCAACTGCGCCTCGGCCACGAAATCCAGGAGTTGGTCGTGATCTTCCTCGGTCTCGCCGGGATACCCGACGATGAAATTGCTACGGAACGAGGCCTCGGGATCGCGACGCCGGATGTCGGCGATGCGATCGAGGAACCGACGCCCGTCGCCCCAACGGCGCATGCGTCGGAGCAGGGGCTTGCTCACGTGTTGAAGCGACAGATCGAAGTACGGAACCCCACTGTCGAGGATCGCGTCGATCAGGTCGTCGGTGAGATCGCTCGGATACAGGTAGAGCAGACGCGTGCGGTCGACGCGCTCGCTCACGGCTCGAACCAGAGGAACGATGGATCCCGCACCGAGCTCGTCGGGGCGGTCCTTGCCATAGCTCGCCAGGTCCTGGGCGATCAGCACGATCTCGCGCGCCTGGAGTTCGTCGACCTCGCGGAGGATCGACTCCACGTCGCGACTGCGTTGCGGTCCGCGGAACGACGGAATCGCACAGAACCCGCACGAGCGGTCGCAACCCTCGGCGATCTTGACGTAGGCCCACGGCGACGAACTCTTCGGACGCGGCAGGTTCAACAGATCGAGTGTGGGCACGGGCGCGGAACCCACGGGGATCAGTTTGCGCGACGGAGCCTCCTGCACCGGCACACCGAAACCGGCCACCAGATCCACCTCGGGTAGTTCGGCGGCCAACTCGGCACCGTAACGCTCGGCCATGCAACCGGTGACCACCAGACGCGACGACTCGCGACGCTGCTCGTCGAGGCTGAGGATGGTGTCGATGGACTCCCGACGGGCCTCGTCGATGAACGCACAGGTGTTCACCACCACCAAGTCCGCTTCGTCGGCGGAATCGACGGCCACCATGCCGTCGGCCAACAACGTTCCGATCAGTTTGTCGGAGTCGACCTGGTTCTTCGGACAGCCGAGCGTCTCGACGTAGAAGCTCTTCTGCTGACCCGACACGCCCGTCAGGCTACCGGTCGGCTCAGGCCGAGTGGGCGAGGCGCAGCCCCGGCCAGGGCCACTCCATCCGAACCAGTCGACCGGTACCCGACAAGGTGATCCATGCCGAGTTCGATCCGTCGGCGGCGAAGCAGATGTTGGTGGTCAACAGGTCGCCCGTCGCCACGTGCCGCAGGATCTCACCGTTCGGCGCGATCACCGTGATGCCGCCGTTCACCAACGTCGCCACGCACACGTTGCCGGCGCCGTCGACGGCCAGCGAATCCAGCAACTGCAAACCGGGCAGACCGCACAACACCACACTGGTGTCACCGGGCATCGTCGGCGACAACACCCCGGGCGACACGATGTCGCGTTGGAACACGCGACCGGTGTGCGTCTCGGCCCAGTACACCTTCTTGCCATCGGGTGACAGACCGATCCCGTTGGGCGATTCCGCGGGGAAGTCCACCTCCACGATCGACGAACCGTCGGCCTTCGCGTAGTAGATGCCCGTCAGGTCACTCGTGCGGGCCGCCAGGTCACGAATGCCGTGATCGGTGAAATAGAAGCCACCGTGCGCATCGAACACCAGGTCGTTCGGCGCGCGCAACGGTCGGCCGTCGCACGAGGTGTACAGATCGGTCACCGCTCCGGTGGCGAGGTCCACGCGTTGAATGCGCCCGCCGCTGTAGCGCGCCGGATCGAACGGTCCGGGGAACGACAATCCACCGAAGTCGATCTCGGTGAAGCAACCTCCGTTGTTGCACAGGTACAGCGCGCCATCGGGGCCGATGGCCGCGCCGTTGGGTCCGCCCACGATCTCGGCGACGGTCTCCTTCGAACCGTCGGGACGAACGCGGGTGATTCGCGGGCCGAACATCTCGACCAGGATCACGCTGCCGTCGGCCATGGCGATCGGGCCTTCGGGGAACTTCAACCCCGAGGCGACTTCGATGATTTCCCCCGTGTTCGTCATACCCCGATCATGCCATGCCGGCACGAACGTGTTTTCAGCCGAGGGCCTCGAACTCCTCGACCGTCATCAACACCTCGCGGGCCTTGCTGCCCACGCTCGGACCCACCACGCCCCGCTCCTCGAGCAGGTCCATGATTCGTCCGGCGCGGGCGAAGCCCACCTTCAATTTGCGTTGAAGCATGGACGTGGAACCGAGTTGGCTACGCACCACCAGCTCCATGGCGGCTTTCAACAGGGTCTCGTCGTCGTCATCGTCGCTGTAGCTCTCGGTGATCGCCATTCCCGCCGGGCTGCCGGCGGCGGGCTCGTCGCCCTCGACGCCCTTCACGTAGGTCACCTCGGGGGCCTGCTTGCGCCAATGGGCCACCACCTTGCGCACCTCGTCCTCTTCGACCCAGCAACCCTGGATTCGTTGGGCGACCGAGGAGTTGCCCGGGAGCAACAACATGTCGCCCTTGCCCACCAACTTCTCGGCGCCCACCTGATCGAGGATGACGCGGCTGTCGGTCTGGCTGGACACCGAGTACGCGGCACGGGCGGGAACGTTGGCCTTGATGACTCCGGTGATGACGTTCACCGACGGACGCTGGGTGGCCACGATGAGGTGAATACCCACCGCGCGGGCCTTCTGCGCGATTCGCGTGATGCTCTCCTCCACGTCGCGCGCCGCCACCATCATGAGGTCGTTCAGCTCGTCGACCACCACCACGATGAAATACATGCGCTCGGCGACCGTGTCGGTGCCCTTCTCGGCCTGGATCTCGCCACGATCGAAGGCTGCGTTGTAACCGGTGATGTCGCGGTAACCCATCTCGAACAACAGGTCGTAACGCCGCTCCATCTCCCGCACGGCCCAGGACAACGCGTTGGCGGCCTTCTTCGGATTGGTCACCGGTTGCGTGAGCAGGTGCGGCAGGCGCGCGTACTGGCCCATCTCCACCTGTTTGGGGTCGATCAGGATCATGCGCACCTGATCGGGGGTGGAACGCATCAGCAACGACGTGATGATGCAGTTGATTCCACTGGACTTACCCGCGCCGGTGGCTCCGGCGATGAGCAGGTGCGGTGTGGTGGCCAGATTCAGGAACACCGAGCGACCGGCGATGTCCTTGCCGACGGCCACGTCGAGCGGATGGGTCGCCAACTTCGATTCGGCCGACGACATGATGTCTCCGAGTGACACCAGTTGACGCGAACGGTTGGGAACCTCGATTCCGATGAGCGACTCGCCGGGAATCGGCGCGAGGATTCGGACGTCGGTGGCGGCCATCGCGTAGGCGATGTCCTTTTGCAGACTGGTGACACGGGCCACCTTCACCCCGGGATGCAGTTCCAGTTCGTAGCGGGTGACGGTCGGACCGACGGTGCGACCCTTCAGGGTGACCTCCACACCGTGGGACCGCAACGACTCCTCGAGCAGGCGCCCGCGTTCGCTGATCTCGGCGTCGTCGATGGCCTGCTTGCCGGAGCGACTGAGCAACGACGCGGCCGGCAGGACCCATTCACTCGGTGGTGCCGCGGGCGTGTCCAATCGACCCTGCGAATGTGGCTCCTCGGCCTCGGCCCGCGTGGCGCGCTTGCGACGCGCCGGCTTCTCGGTGGGCTCTTCGACTTCTTCCCCGGAGTCGTCGGCCATCTCGTCATCGGCCACCTCGTCATCGGCGAACTCGGCTTCGGCGGTGTCGTCGTCGGCGAGGAACGGGTCGAACACGCCTCCCTCGTCGTCGTGCGCGTTGTCGACCTCGTCGTCGTGCGCGTCGTGGGTCCGATCGTCGGCGTCGGGGTTCATGACCGCGCGCAGGTTCGAACCGATACCGCCGAACAAGCGCGACAACATGGCGGCGACGGCGGTGAGCATGGCCTTGAGGCCCATGTTGGTGATCAACAACAACGAGCCGAGCGCCAGGGCCACGAAGACCAACGAGGCCCCGATCGGTCCGATCAACGACGACAGGGTCTGGCCGACGGCCGCGCCGACCCATCCGCCGGCACCACCCAGTGCGTCGACACCGGTGTACGCGTCCGGACCGCGCAGGATGTGCAGCTGCCCGAGGGCCGCCACGACCATGGCACCCCAGCCCAGGGCCAACTTCATGCGGCTCGGCGCCTGGTCTCCACGCAGCAACGCCACGCCGACGGCGATGGACACGAGCGGCAACCCGTATCGGGCCAGACCCATGATGGCTCCGAGCGCGGTGTCCGTGCCGCGACCGACCGGACCCGCAAGGCGGACGTAGACGGCCAGGCCGATGAGCACGCCCAACACGAAGAAGGCGATGGCGGAGAGTTCGTGCTCTCGCCCCGACAGGGCCTCGCGCACCTCGCCCCGAGAAGCCGAGGGCTTGCGCGACCCCGACGGCGGGGTCTCCACCGCCGACGCCGAACGCGAACCCGAGCGCGACGAGGACGACGTCCTCGACCCGGAGGGACCTCCCGACGACTTACGGGATCCGGAGGGTTTGGTGCTGGCCATCAGGGGAAACGCTAACAAGCGGGCGTATGTGTGTTCGGGCATACCCCCACGTGATCACCGGTGGGTCGGGTCGGAAACGACGCCGCTCCGCAGGTCTCATTCGGCATCGGTGCCGATGATGGCGCCGTCGCCGTCCACCATCACCGCCAACTCGCCGCCCTTGGACGAGCGCATCAACATCCTGTACTCGGTCCGCAACGCCGCGGTGCCGGTCCCCGCCCCGGTGATCACGAACATCAGTGGCGTGCTCTCGGGTAACTCGGCGAGCACGTCGTCCAGCACGCGATCGGCCCGCAGGTCCAACACCCCGCGCACGAAGGTGATCCCTTCGGCCGTCACGGGTGTGGACGGACCGTTGAGCGTCTCCCCGTCGTAGATGTACTGAACGACCGAGGTTCCCTCCACCGCGACGAACACGTTCACCACCAACGGCGTGGCGTTGACCTCGAAGTAGGTGGTCCCTTCCCCCGTCTCGTTCTCCACGGCATCGAGAGCGGCGTCGATGAGGTCCACGCGCAACGGTGGAGTCCCGGCGACATCGGCCTCTCCCCCGCAAGCCGACGCCGACAAGAACGACACCCCGGCCAGCAGCGCCAGCAGGACTCTCGGGTGTCGCACGAGATCAGACCTCCATGACGACGGGGACGATCATCGGACGACGCTTGGTGCGTTCCGACACGAACTTGCCCGCCGCGCGGCGCACGTCCTTCTCCAGACCCTCGGGATCGCGAACCCCCTCAGCCAGGGCCTTCTCCACGGCCACGGCCACCGCGTCGCACGCCTCGTCCAGCAGGTCCTCGGCCTCGGGCGCGTACACCCAGCCGCGTGTGATGATCTCGGGGCCCGTGAGCACCTTGCCCGTCGACGTGTCGACGGTGACGATGACGACCACCACGCCCTCCTCGGCCAACACCCGTCGATCGCGCAGGACACCCTGACCCACGTCGCCCACGATGCCGTCGACGTACAACATGCCCGCCGGGACCCGACCGGACGCGACCAGTCCGTCGTCGGACAACTCGAGCACGTCACCGTCCTCGCACA
>WLEG01000102.1 GCA_009704425.1 Actinomycetota bacterium
CCCGGAGGATCTCCTCCCGCATCGGCCACCGTTTCTTTTCGTCGACGAGGTTCTCGACCTGGTGCCCGGCGTCTCGGCGCGTGGAGTGTGGCGATTGACGGGGGATGAGTGGTTCTTCCCCGGCCACTTCCCGGGTCGTCCGACGTTGCCGGGCGTGTTGATGTGCGAGGCGATCGCCCAAATGGGTGCCATCGCGGTGATCGCCGGTGGATCGGCCGGCGGACGTCTGCCTCTGTTCGGGGGACTGGACGCGGCGCGGTTCCGACGTCAGGTGGGTCCGGGGGATGAGCTCACGCTCGAGGTGACCCTGGGCCGAATGTCGTCACGCGCCGGCAAGGGCTCGGGCCGTGCTCTGGTGGGAGACGCCGTGGCCTGCGAGTGCGACCTGATGTTCGTCCTGGTGGACGCGTAGTCGAAGGAACGTCAGGCCGGGCCGAGGATGATCGACCCGTTGTGGCCACCGAAGCCGAAGTTGTTCGACATGGCCGGGGCGGGAGTCCACGGACGCGCCGAACCCATCACCACGTCGATGTCGACGTTCTGGTCGAGTTCGGTGGTTCCGGCCGTCGGCGGAATGAGGCCGTGTTGCATGGACAGCAGCACCGACGCCGCTTCGAGAGCCCCGGCCGCTCCGAGCGCATGCCCGGTGACGCCCTTGATACTGGTGACCGCCGGACGGTGGTCACCGAAGACCGCCCGCACGGCCTCGGCTTCGGCCTCGTCGTTGCGCGGAGTGGAGGTTCCGTGTGCGTTGACGTAGGTGACGTCGGCGGGGGAAAGCCCGGCGTCGT
The DNA here is from genome assembly GCA_009704425.1 of Actinomycetota bacterium. Classification (GTDB taxonomy): domain Bacteria; phylum Actinomycetota; class Acidimicrobiia; order Acidimicrobiales; family Ilumatobacteraceae; genus Casp-actino8. Next base: position 792 of record WLEG01000102.1, read on the forward strand.
CGAGAGCCATCTTCATGCAGGCGATCGCCCCCACACCGCCCGGCGAGGGAGCGGTGATGTGGTGGGCGTCGGCGTTGCTGGCGGCGCCGAGTATCTCGCCGAGAATGACCGCTCCGCGCGCGACGGCGTGATCCCACTCTTCGAGAACGAAGATGGCGGCGCCTTCGCCCATCACGAAGCCGTCGCGATCGCGATCGAACGGTCGGCTGCTTCCGACGGTGGACAACGCGGTCATGTTGCCGAAGCCCGCCAACGACGAGGGTGTCGCGGCCGCCTCCGTGCCGCCGCTGACGATGGCGTCACAACGTCCCATGGCGATGAGGCGCGCGGCATAACCCAGTGCATGGGTGGCCGCGGCGCACGCCGTGCAGATCGTCTCGTTCGGTCCCTGCAATCCGTAACGCATGGAGATGGCCGCCCCCGAGGCGTTGGCCATCATCATCGGGACGAGGAACGGGGACACCCGCCGCTCGCCTTTCTCCAGACGGATCTGCACCTGTTCTTCGAGGGTTCCGAGACCACCGATGCCCGTGCCGAGGATGACCCCGAAACGAGACGGATCGACGCCGATGGGACCCGAGTCGTGGTCGTTCGCTCCCGCTTGCGCGAGTGCTTCGGAGGCCGCGGCCAGTGCGAACTGCTCGACCCGGTCGGCCCGACGGGCCTCCTTGGGGTTCGCGAAGTACGGACCGGGATCCCAGTCCTCGATGGTGATCCACTGACGGTTGGTCAGCCCGGGTCCGTGCAGGCCGGCCCAGAAGGCGCCCTTGCCGACCCCGCAGGTGGAGACGACGCCGAGCCCGGTGACTGCGACACGGCGTCCGAGCATCAGCCCAGCTTTCCGACGATGAGGTCGAAGGCCTGACCGACGGTCTTGATGTCCTCGACCTCCTTCTCGGGTACCTCGACGCCGAACTCTTCCTCGAGGGCCATGACGAGTTCCACGAGATCGAGGCTGTCCGCCTCGAGGTCGTCACCGAACGACGCCTCGGGGACGACCTTGTCGGCGTCCACGCTGAGCACGTCGACGGCGCACTTGCGGAAGCGGGCGAATAGTTCCTGATCCATGTTGGGCTCTCCTGACCGCGCCACGAGGCGCTACTCAACTGTAAACGGTGGGTGACTCTCGACGAGGTTTCTCGTTCAGTGTCCCATACCGAGGCCGCCGTCCACCGGCAGTACCGCACCGGTGATGTACGCGGCGTCGTCGGACGCGAGGAACGCGATGGCGGCCGCGATCTCGTCGGCGGAGGCGATGCGCGACAACGGCACCGCGGCCGACAGTTCGGCCAATCGCTCGGGTCCGAGGGCCGCGGTCATCTCGGTCTCCACGGGTCCGGGGGCCACGACGTTGACCGTGATCGATCGACTGGCGAATTCGCGCGCCAGTGACCGGGCCAGACCCACGAGTCCGGCCTTCGAGGCCGCGTAGTTCGCCTGCCCGGCCGAACCGAGCAAGGCCACGACGGACCCCACGAAGATGATTCGACCGTGACGAGCACGGATCATCCCCTTGGACGCCCTCTTGGCCACGCGGAACGCCGCCGTGAGATTCGCGTCGAGAACCTCGGTGAAGGATTCCTCCGACATCTTCAGCAACAAGCCGTCCCGCGTCACACCCGCGTTGGACACGACGATCTCGACGGGTCCCAACGCTTCCTCCACGGCGGTGAACGCGGCGTCGACGGAGTCCCCCGAGCGCACGTCGCATTGCACGGCGAAGAATCCGTCGGGCGGTGGAGACGAGTTGTAGGTGACCGCGACCTTGTGACCGGCATCGGCGAGACGCCGCGCGGTGGCCAGTCCGATGCCCTTGGAGCCGCCGGTGATCAGGACCACGCGACTCATCGTCGGCCTCCCCAACGCAGCACGGCGCTGGCCGCGGTCATGCCCGCGCCGAACCCGACGAGAAGAACGAGATCTCCGGGGTGAAGACGGTCGTTGTTCAACGCGTCGACGAGGGCGAGGGGAATGGATGCCGACGAGGTGTTGCCCGTGTAGTGGAGCACCGTGGCCGCCTTTTCGATGGGGATTCCGAGGCGTTCGCAGGCGGCCTGGATGATGCGGATGTTGGCTTGATGGGGAACGACCAACGCGATGTCTTCGGCACCGACTCCCGCGGCCGTCAGGGACTTCTGGCCCGAGTCCACCATGATCCGCACCGCGCGACGGAAGACCTCCTTGCCCTCCATCTGGATGAATCCACCGATGTCCGAGTACAGGAGTTCCTCGGCGGAACCGTCGGAGTCGAGGTCCCAGGCGAGTAGTTGTCCGGGGCCGTCGACGGCCTCCAGAACCACCGCACCGGAACCGTCGGCGAACAAGACCGCGGTGTTGCGATCGTTCCAGTCGGTGATGCGCGACAGGGTGTCGGTGCCGATCACGAGCACCTTGCGGGCTCCGATGGCGACGAGTCCGTGCGCCACCGTGAGCGCGTAGACGAAACCGCTGCAGGCGGCGTTCACGTCGAAGGCCCCGCACGACAGTCCGAGCGCGTTCTGCACGTGGGCCGACGTGGCCGGAACGGTTCTGTCCGGGGTGGTTGTGGACAGGACCAAAGCGTCGATCTCGCTCGGATCCACACCGGACATGGCGAGGGCCTGTCGGGCACTCGCGATGCTGAGTTCGGCGGTGGTCCCTCCGACGTGACGTTCGGAGATTCCGCTGCGCTCCTTGATCCATTCGTCGGAGGTGTCGAGGGTCTTGGTGAGATCGGCGTTGGTGACGACCTTGTCGGGCAAGGCACTTCCCCAACCGGTGATGACGGCCCCGCGGGATCCGGGCAAGGTCGCCGGCATCTCAGGCCGTCCTCAGCCAGGCGATCGGTTGACGGGGCGTGATTCGCTCGCCGTCGACCGCGATGAAGGCCTGCAGGATTCCGGCGAAGGCCGAGCGAACCTCGGCGTCGCCGACGGTGCCGATGACGGTTCCGATCTCGATGCCGGCACCCGGCGCCAGATCCGTTCGCGGGCTGAAGACCCCGGCGGCGGGGCTGACGACCAACCGTTCGACGGCGAACAGGTGCTCGCCCTCCAACTGTGCGGGGGAGGTGGGCGAGGAGTTGTTCACCCATTCGATGAACTTGTCGAGATCGTCGGGCGTGGCGATGGAAATCGTGCGCGCACCGTCGATGGTCCTCTTGGCCATGCCGGTGAGCACGCCTCCGGGTCCGAGCTCGGCGAAACTCGTGACACCCAGTTCGGACAGGCCGACCAGACATTGCCGCCACCGCACCGGACTCGAGAGTTGTGCCGAGAGAAGGCTGGCCCATTCGTCGCCACGATCATGGGCGGCGGCGTCGACGTTGGAGATGACCGGCACGTCGGTGTCGCGGGGGTTGGCGGCGGCGATGGCCTGACGTAGACGATCGCGAGCCGGAGCCATGAACGGCGTGTGGAAGGCTCCCGACACCGGAAGGGGCATGGCCTTCTTCGCTCCCAATTCCTTGGCGATCTCGATCGCTTTGGACACACCGTCGGGTGATCCGGCGATCACGATCTGTCCGGGGGCGTTGAAGTTCGCCACCCACACGTCCGAATCCGCGCGTCGACAGGCGACCTCGACCAACTCGTCGTCCAGACCGAGGATCGCCGACATCGTTCCGGGATTGGACGTGCCCGCCTCGTGCATGGCATCGGCTCGCTCGCACACCAGACGCACGCCGTCGTCGAAGCCGAGTGCTCCGGTGGCCGTGAGGGCCGTGTACTCGCCGAGGCTGTGTCCGGCGCAGAAACTCGGCTCCACGCCGAGACGCTCCACCGCGTCCAGCACCATCAGGCTGGACACGAACGTCGTCAGTTGGGCGTTTCGCGTGTCCTTCAGTTCGTCGGCATCGGCGTCGAGGAGCAATCGCGCCACGTCGCGTCCGGCGACCTCGCTGGCCTCGGAGACCAGTTCCCACGAATCGTGGTCGGCCCACGGACGTCCCATTCCGGGCCGCTGCGAACCCTGACCGGGAAAAGTGAATGCGAGCACAGCGGAGAACTTAGACCTTCCCCGACCGTCGGCCGCGTCTCATGTGACGTCGAACGGGTGGACGCACGAGAGCATCGGGTAGCGTGTCGGGCACGCCCCGGTAGCCCAACGGCAGAGGCAGCGGCTTCAAACTCCGTACGGTGTGGGTTCGAATCCCACCCGGGGCACAACTTCTGTTTCCGTACACTGCCCGCATGGGCCGACGACTGACCGAGCGTCGTTTACGGGACGTCGGGTCCCGCTTACGAACCATGCGAGCGTCCTTGGCCGTTGCCGAGGAGCAGTTGGCGCACCTGGCCGACGAGGCCGAGGAGAAGGGTCTGAAGGCGCTGGTGTCCGAGACACCGGGTGCCGACCTCGAGTACCGGGAGGCGCGGCGTCACGCCGACGCCATGGTCCGTCATCGTGACGCGGTGAAGGCGTCCATCGCCGAATTGGAAGCGCGTCAGGACCAGTTGTTGGATCAACTGGGCTCGTGATCCCGGCCGCGTGCGGGCCGGGTGTGGCCGATGCGATCGTCGCCCGGCGGTTCGAACGATGGCGGGATGCCGTCGGGGTGGTTGAATGACGTCGTGAGCGTCCGTGTGGTCATCGCCGAGGACGAGGCAATCATCCGCCTCGACCTGTTGGAGACCCTCCAGGAAGAGGGGTACACGGTCATCGGTGAAACCGGGCGCGGCGATCAGGCCCTCGAACTGGTGCGCTCGTTGAAGCCCGACCTGGCGATCCTCGACGTCAAGATGCCCGGCATGGACGGCCTCGAGGTGGCCAAGGTCATCGGTGACGAACGAATCTGCGGTGTGTTGGTGTTGACGGCGTTCAGTCAGCGGGAGATCATCGAGCAGGCTCGTGACGCGGGTGCGCTCGCGTATCTGGTGAAGCCGTACCAGAAGAGCGATCTCATCCCGGCCATCGAGGTGGCGATCGGGCGCTTCCGCGAGCTGCAGGCGTTGTCGGGTCACGTCGACGCCCTCGGCGAGCAGTTGGAGGCCCGCAAGTTGATCGATCGGGCCAAGGGTCGACTCATCGACGAGTTCGCGATGAAAGAGCAGGATGCCTTCTCGTTCATCCAGCGCACCGCGATGAAGGAACGCTCCAAGATGCGCGAGGTGGCCGAGCGGATCATCTCCGGCGACCTCCGGCCGTCCTGAAGCCGGGATCGAAGCACCCCGCGTGTCGCACCTTCGTGCGAAGATCACAACATGACCGGCAACGATCGGACCCTGCTCGTCCTCGACGGGAACTCGCTCACGTACCGGGCCTTCTTCGGCATACCGGCCGACATGGTGACCGCATCCGGTCAGGTGACCAATGCGGTCTTCGGTTTCACATCCATGTTGCTCACGGTCCTGAAGGACCGTCGTCCCGATGGAGTCGTGGTCGCCTTCGACCGTCCCGAGCCGACCTTTCGTCACGTCGCCGAGCCGACGTACAAGGCGCAACGCGAGGAGACGCCCGACATCCTTCGTCAACAGATGGGAATCGTGAAAGAGGTGCTCGCGGCCCTCGGGATCACCACCATCGAGTGCGTCGGGTTCGAGGCCGACGATGTCATCGCCACCGTCGCCGATCGTGCCGTCGCGGGCGGGTACCGGGTGGTCATCGTCACCGGAGACCGTGACAGTTACCAGCTGGTCCGCGACCCCGGTGTTCGGGTTCTGTACAACAAACGCGGAGTCACCGATTACGCGCTCTACGACGAGGCGGGCATCCTCGAGAAGACCGGTGTGCGCCCGGATCAGTACCCGGCCTACGCCGCGTTGCGCGGGGATCCGAGCGACAACCTGCCCGGTGTCCCCGGCGTGGGAGAGAAGACGGCGGCCAAACTGATCACGCAATACGGAGACCTCGACGGGATCTTCGCCCACGTGTCGGA
>WLEG01000103.1 GCA_009704425.1 Actinomycetota bacterium
GGTCGTACATACGAATCAGATAACGATCCGCCGGGTCGAGCTCCTCGCGAAGCTGGGGCGCCAGCATCGACACGATCCGCGAGTCGGTCGCGCCGGGAAGTCGCAGTCCTTCGACGGCTTGGAATGTCGTCAGGCCGACGAGGGCGACAGTCGACAGCGACGCGAGTGCGACCAGACGCCGCCCCGAGACCATGGGCATGGATCGCCCGCGCAGCGACACCCGAAGACACAACGCCAGGTTCATGGCGGCCAACACCCAGAACCAGCGAATCGTGTACTCGTAGTACGGGCCGAAGATCCTCGTGATCGAGACGACTCCGACCGCGATCACCACGTTCGTCAGCACCAACAAACGTCGTTCGACGGTCCCGCGACTCCGACGGATCGCCCACACGGTCAGTCCGACCATCACGATGAAACCGGGCCAACGCAACCAACTGTCGTTCGACGCGTGCACGTGCGGCCCCGCCAGCCAGGGCCCGACGACGTTGTACTGCGAGGTGACGATCCGCGCGGCCAGCGACAGGGCGACGTACGGCTCGTCGGGTGAGGTGAAATGCTCGCGCAGGATCGTCAGGTTTCCCGGTACGCGTCGCATCTGGTCGACGATCGGCGCCGACCACATGACGAGCGTCGCCACCACACCACCGAACAGAGGCGCGCGCCACGCCCCCTTCACCGACCTGGTGTCGACGATCAGCACGGCCAAGGCCGACAACAGAGCCGCCAGGACGATCACCAGGTATCCGGCATGGCACTGCACGCAGTGCGAGCCGACCGCCACCGCGATCACCCATCGCCATGCGCGCACCCGCTCATCCGTGTCGGGACCGGGCGCCACAACGTCGAACAACAACAGCATCATCACCACGAACGGAAGGAACGCCATCCACACGTTCCACGGCTCCACCATGAAGTCGCTTCCCGACGAACGCAGCAGAAGGAGGATCGACAGGCCCGCGATCACACCCGCCCAACGACCCCACCGACGAACCACCAACCACACCGCGGCGACGATCGACGCCAGATGCACCGACACGACCGAGGTCATCAGGGCCCCGCTGGTGCGACCTCCGAGCGCGTACACGGGGTACATGGCCACCCACAGACTCGGCCCCGGATGCGATCCCTGGAATCCCGAGTCGTCGACGATTCGACCCGCCGCGCCCACCAACGGCGGATGACTCAGGAAGCCCCTCATGTGCAGTTCCGCTTGGGCCATGTCTCCGCAGGGGAACCAGCGGGTTCCACCCAACAGAACGATCAGGGCCGCGAACATGGGAATCGACACCAGGACCGCGATCACGATCGCCACGGGGAGTGGAGCGAGTGTCCGCGGGGACCAACGGGACGTCGACGTCACCGTCCCACCCTACCGACCGCGTTCGCCACGTCGAGGGCGCACGACCTGGGCGTGCAGGGGTTCGAGCACACCCACCGCCAATGCGTCCCATGTGAGCATCCGCGCGCGACTCTCGGCGTCTCTCGACAATCGCGCGCGCAGTCCGTCGTTCGTGAGCACCTCGGCGATGGAGTCACCGAGCCGCTCGAGTGGTGCGAGGATTCCCGTGCGATCGTGCAGGACCGAGCATCGGTGACCGCTGATGTCGGTCGCCACCGCCGGCGTTCCACACCCGGCCGCTTCGGTGAGGGCCAAGCCCCAACCCTCGGCCAGCGACGCCGACGCCACGATCCACGATCGTCGATAGTGATCGCGTAGCTCCTCCCGCCCGACCCTGCCGGCCAGGGTCACCCACGTCGCTTCGTGCGCGCGCACCCACTCCTCGATCGCCCCACGTTCCGGGCCGTCACCCACCAGGGTCAGGGTCAGGTTCGGCACGCGCGCCCGCGCCACTCGCACCTGCTCCAGGAGATCCACGAAACGCTTCACCGGGGCCTGTCGACCCACCGCGAGCACCGACGGGTGGTCGGTCTTGGGGCCGCCCGGCGAGAAGAAGTCGTCCACCCCGACGGGCCCGGTCGTCACCAGTTCCGGCTTCCATCCGAGGTGCAACAACTCCTCGTGGGTGTCGGTCGAGGTGGTGACCGTCGGAGTTCGCCGATACAGCGGTGGTGCCAATCGCGTCTCGATCGCGCGCCCGAGAGCGGCGACCGGCCCGGGGAACATCTGATTCCACATGGGTCCGTGGATGTGATGCAGGATCAGGATGCGAGGCTTGCGACACCACACCGGTGACAGCCACGGAACGCCGTTCCAGATCTCGACCAACGCGTCGTACGGCCCCATCCGCCCGAGGGTTTCCGACACCGCCACCCGCGGGAACACCGACATGCGACCGCCACGCCGCACGACGTCGTAACCGTGACGCTGATCCACCCGTGGCCGTCCGACGGCATGAGACGTTCGATGCATCACCGACAGTCCCGCCTCCTGCCACCGACGCATGAACTCGTCGGCGTGGTTCTCCGATCCCCCGGCTTCGGCGTCGTCGAGATCCCTCCACGCCAGAACGTGGACCCGACGAACACCGCGATTCGCCATCTCGGTGACCATCGCGCGAAGACGTTCCCCGTCACCGGGCGGTGTCGGGTCGGACATCACTGAACCGTGGCGACGATCAGACGGGCCACTCGTTGCTGACCGGCCGCCGTCAATCCGTCCGCGTCTCGGAGCACCACGTACCCGGGGTTGAGTCCCTCGAAGACGCAATCGTCCCACCACAGGCAATCGACCCGCTCGTCCACCGCGGTCGGATCCCCGATCAATGCCTCGGGATCGACGACGGCGACACCACGATCGATCAACGCGCGGGCGACCGGATCGTCGCGATCCGCCACCTCGAGCCCGATCACCAGCACGGCGCGGGCGCCGAACGCGTCGACGGCACCGACGATGTCGCCGGCGAGGTCCTCGGGATCGGCGCAGTCGCTCGACGCCACGGGAGCGTGCAAGACGACGGCCCGCGTGGGCGAGATCTCGGCCGATGACACCATCTCGCGCGCCTCGCACCAGTCGGTGGGCCGTCCTCCCCAGAGCGCCGAATACCCCTCCTCGCGCAGTCGTCGCAACACCTTCTCCTCGGAGCGGGCCAACTGGCCACCACCCACCACCATCACGGCCGGGGCCGCATCGAACGACTCCCCCCGTCCCGTGATCCCCGGCCACCACCAGTACAACGACACGACCACCGACACCGCGACCACCAACGTGCCGGTGCGACGCGAGGACCATCGACGGCGCGCTTCGACGCCGGATTCCGGGCGGTTGGTCAACTCTTCCACAGTCAATGGAAAGTACCATTGACCAGCGACCTGCCGGGCGATACCGGCGAGGGTCCGAGACGCACGATGACCACCGTTTCCCGCTCCCTCGAGGTCGTGCGCGCCCTGTCCGGCCTCGGGCGGCGCGTCACTCTCCTGCTCCTCGTGTCGCTCGTCCACGTCGCCACGGTCATCGGCGATCTCGACGAGACCTGGTCGACTCCGTTGGTGGCACGGGTGATCGTCATTCTGTTGGCCGGGCTCCTGCTCGGATCGATCCTCGCCACGACCGCGACTCCCGCGATCACCGACCCGCGACGACTCGCCCGCGTCGTGCTCGTCGTCTACGGCGCGTGGTGGACCACGCTGGCGATCACGGTCGTGGGCAACAACGGCGTCGACTCCGGAGTGCGCGATCTCGTCGTGCCCGCGTTGGTCTTCATCGGGTCCACCGGGATCCTCGGTACCACCGCGGGACCCGTAGCACTCATCGCCGTCGTCACCCTGTTGGCCGTGGTCGTGTCCGATCACCGTGCGTCCGCCCACGCGGGTGGGAAGTGGCGGTCGATCATCGCTCCCGCGGGGATTCCCCGAGCCCGCCACACCCTGTCCGTGATCGTGTCGATCGGTCTCGTCACCCTCGCGCGTCCGATCACCGACCTCCTCGCCCGTCAGCACGTCGAACGCGCGTCGATCGATTCCTCGGGTGTCGTGCGACGCCTGATCGGACCCCAACTTCCCCTGTTCGTGTGGGTCGTCGTCACGGTGACGGCACTCGCCGTGTTGCTCGGCACGTTCTGGGTCACCATCGGAGTTCGACTCGTCCGGTCGCTTCGCTGTCCGATTCCCGCGCCGCACCTGTACGCGTCGGCCCTGTCGTTGGCGTTCGTCGTGCGTCTCGTGACGTTGTTGACGGTGGCACCCACCCGCACCGACGGAGGCGATCCGCTCTTCTACCACTCCACGGCGAACCTGTTGGCCAACGGTCTGGGTTTCCCGGAGCCGTTGAACTTCATCGCCCATCAACGATGGATGGCCAGCGCCCTGCACGGTCCCTTGTATCCGTTGGTGCTCTCCTTCGGTTCACGTTTCGGCGGCACGACGTTCTTCGACCACAAGATGTTCTCGCTCGTCATCGGCACCGCGGTGGTGGCCTTCGTCGGATTGGTCGCCCGCCAGGTCGCCCAGCCCCACCGGCGGGATCGCGTGGCGATCGTGGCCATGGTGTTGGCCGCCGTCTATCCGAACCTCTGGATCATCGACGGCGTGCTGTTCCCCGAGGGATTGATGGCGTTGTGCACCACCGCCACCGTGTGGGCGGCGTTCAAGTGGAAGTCCGCGCCCGCTCGTCGGTGGGCTGTCGCCATGGGATTGCTCACCGGCCTGGCCGCACTGACGCGCGGCGAGGGACTGTTGCTCTCGGTGCTCCTCATCGTGCCATGGGTGTTCCTGCGTCGCGATCTGCCCGTGCGCCGACGGATCGCCCACATCACCTGGGCCGCCGTGGCCTGCATCGTCGTCATCGCTCCGTGGACCATTCGCAACGCGCGCTCCTTCGAGGTGCCGGTTCCTCTGTCCACCAACGGCAACGAACTCTTCGTGTACGCGAACTGCGACGTCGTGTACTCCGGAGAGTTCCTCGGCTTCTGGTACTTCCCGTGCCAGGAGGACCTGCGCGATCGGGGCATCGATGCCACCGGCGACGAAGCCGAGAAGTCCTTGTTCTGGCGGGAGGTCGGCTTCGACTACGCCCGCGACAACATCGGGCAGCTCCCCAAGGTGATCGCCGCCCGCATCGGCCGCCAGTGGGAGCTCTTCCGCCCCATCCAGAACACGCAATTCGCGCCGATCGAGGGCCGCAACGAACAGGCCGCACGCGCCGGACTCCTGATGTACTACGGCCTCGCCGCGTTCTCGGTCATCGGAGTGCGTCAGCTTCGTCGTCGGCACGTGGGGCTGATCCCGTTCGCGTCGCTCTTCATCAGCGTCACCCTCACGGCGGCGTACGCCTACGGCACCACACGGTTCCGCGTTCCGGCCGAACCGGCGCTGTGCGTGTTGGCGGCCGTCGGCATGTTCCCCGTACTCGATCGACTCCGCCGACGATTCCCGTCGTCCGACGGACACGACGATCGACGCGTCGACGGACCCTCTCCCGCCGTCTTCGTTTCCGGACAGCGGCTCGACCCTCGACGCGCGTTCACCCGTTCCGCGTTGAAGGGATGGGCGTCGTTCGGCGCGGTCATGCTCGCCGTGCTGGCGGCGCTCCCCGCTCTGTTCCGTTCGGTCGGAGCCACCATGGAGGAAGGCTTCATGTTGGTCTTCCCCGAACGCGTTCTGAAGGGTGCCATCGCCAACGTCGACTTCCTCCACCTGTACGGCCCCGGCTCGCTGCATCTCCTCGCCGGGTGGTTCGAACTCTTCGGGGTCTCGGTCACCTCCGAGCGCTGGTTCGGTTTGGGGCAGCACCTCCTCGCGATCTCCGCCCTGTACGTGCTGGCTCGTCCGTGGGGACGCCGTGTCGCGATGGTCGTCGGCGCCGGTTCCACGTTGTTCGTCCTCACACCCATCGGACTCCAGGCCCTGGCGTGGAGTGGCGGACTGGGTCTGGCCCTCTGGTCGCTGGTCTTCTTCGTTCGATCGATCCACCGTGAGCGCGCCGGTGCGGACGCACGACTCAGCCGTCTGATCGCGGGAGTTCTGGCCGGCGTGGCCCTCACGTTCCGACCGGACCTCGTTGTCGCCCTCGTCCTGGTGGCCGCCTACTCGCTCTGGAAGCGTCCCCGTCGCACGTGGGCTCTCACGCTCGCCGGAATGGTGGTGGGCTCGACGTCTCTCTGGGTTCACCTCGTCCAGGCCGGTCCGCGGGCGGTCATCGAGGGAATGCTCGTCGACCCCGTGGTGAACCTGCGCCCGGGCCGGGAACTGCCCCGTCCTCCATCGTGGTCGCATCTCGACGGTGCGTTGCAGATCATCAGCGAGAAGGTCGCCCCGTCGTGGCCGCTCCCCCACGTCGGCGAGTCCAAGCAACTCTTCGTCTGGTTCTTCCTGCTTCCGATCTCGGCGGTGTTCGTTACGGGCGTCGGCGCCTTGGCCCATCGTCGATCCCGGGCCACCGACCACGCCGGACGGTCCCGGGCCACCGTGCTCATCGCCGTGGGCCTCATGTCGATCGGACTCCTGCCCCAGGCGGTGCAACGACCCGACAGTGCCCACCTGCTCTGGGTGGCCTGTGTTCCCTGGCCGTTCCTCGTGCCCACGGTTCTGGAATGGTTGCGTTGGCGTCGACCCCGCACCCACCCGATCCCGCGGGTGGCGATCGCCGTCTCGACGCTGGCCGCATTGGTGCTCGTGGTCGCCCCCTCGTACACGGCCCGCACCTACACGCACCTCGTGAAGGACTCCGTCACCAACGCGA
>WLEG01000104.1 GCA_009704425.1 Actinomycetota bacterium
GCCGAACAAAACGACGACCACAGCGCAAATGGCGATGATTTCGGTTGAACCCAGTGCTGCGATCATGTGGTCAGGGTATCACCTGACACCCGAGGGTGTTCAGGCGCCCACCACCGGCACCGGGCTGTCCACCAGAACCCGTCCATCGGCATGGGCTTCGACGGTGATCCAGCCGTGCGGCGTGGGAACGGTGGCGCGGGCCCACTGCAAGTCCCCCAACGACGGGGCGACGCGCACCGAACCGTACCCGGGCGCGGCCGGTGTGATGCCGAGGACGTGTCGCACCAAGTCGGCGGTGGGGGTCGAGGACCAGCCGTGGCACCGTGTGCCACCCACCCAGCACTCCGGCCAGGTGGTCTCGCCCGCATCCACGAACACCTGCCACAGACGACACGATTCCACCACGAGGTCGGCTCGACCGGCGGCCACCATCGCCTCGTGCACCACGTACTGGAAGAACGGCTCGGCCTCCACCATCTGGTTCTCCACGTCCCACGGAGGATCGGCGGGAAAACCGTTCATGAGGTACACGAAGCCCTGCCCGTCGCCGTCCACCGTGAGTCGGTCCATCACGTACGAATGACGGATCAATCGCCGACGGTCGGTGATGCCCTCGATCACCCGCGCCATGCGATCGTCGGGGACGAGACCGGCGACGATGGCCATCGCTCCGGGATGTTGCGCGGCCTCGCGGCGTTTCTCGCCGTCGACGATGTGATCGATGTACACGCCGCGACCCTCGTCCCAGAACACCTCGAACGCCGCCCGAACCGCGTCGTGTCGTGCGCGCGCCCATCGGGCACTGGCGTCGTTGCCCAGCCACGAACTCATCTCGGCGAAGTCCCGCAACCCGCGCGCCCACAGAGCGTTGGTGAGTGACGAGCAACCGTTCATGTACACGCTCGCCCAATCGCTGAGCGCCCAACCGGTGACGTCGTGCAACAGATCGTCGGGACCGAGGAAGCTCTCGAACCAACGCAACGCCCGCTCGGCGATGGGCGACAACTCGGCCACCAGCTCGCGATCCCCCGTGTACAGGTGGATGTTGTGGACCGATCGAATCCAATGCAACGACCAATCGGGGAGATACATCTGGTCGTCGGCCGCGAAGTCCGACGCCGCCGCCATGGCCAACATGCCGTCCGGTCGAACGTGCGTGGCCAACTGGGGATGCCACACCGGCATCGACCAATCGGGATTCGACACGAAGTCGACCATCTGATGCACCACCGAGTCGCCCGTCCACGCACGTTGCTCGCGGGTGGGACAATCCACGTACGCGTCGAGCGCGCACAGGTCGACGGTGCGCAAGCCGATGGCGTGGATGGTGTTCAACGAATCGTCGGAGCACTCGAACGACGCGCCGGCCGGACGTGGTCGGTGACGGTCGGTGACGGACAATCGGATCTGCGCGTTGGAGACCGACGCGTCCGCACCACGCACCGCGACGTTGAGGAATCGTGTTCCGATGGTGTCGAACGTCGTGAAGACGTCGTCGTCTCCACGGCACACGTAACGGAAGCCGGCGTGTTGTCCGAGCGTGACAAGACGACCATGGGCATCGACGTGTTCGGACGCGGCCACGTCGACGCGAGTGCCGGGGTCGGCTCCGGCCACCTCGAGCGTCACCGAGCCCGCCGCGATGCGTCCGAGATCGAATCGACGCAGCACGACCGAGCCGGTCGGATCCGGAATCGACTCCTGATCGAGCAGAACCTGTCGTACCGGATCCTCCTGGTCCGGTGATCCGGCCACCGTGATCGAATCGATCTCGTCGGCCACGTGCGTCGAACCCGTGGGGTACGCGACGCGGACCGGTGGGCGCAAAGCCCCGAAGGGCGAACTCGGCGGCGATCGTCGACCGTCGGCCCCGGTGTGCAACGGCGTGATCTCGAACGCCGAACGCCACGCGGAGTCGTCGAAACCGGCCTCGGTCCAACCCCGACAATGGGCACGGGCGTCGAATGACTCGAGAGGCAGGCACGCCACGTCACCGGGGACGGGAACCGGAGTCCACGCCTCACCGTTCGATGATCGCCACGAGGCGTCGCTGACGATCCACTCGTCTCCGACGAGGCATTCGAACACCAACGAACCCGCGCCGAGCGAATAGGTGGGCGGAACGGGCACCCACCACGACGTCGATTGCCCGAAGTGTCGGGCCACGATGGCGAGGGTGTTCACGCCGGCGCGCAGGAACGGACCGATGTCGACGAAGTCGTACCTGGCGCTGCGCGGTTCGTTGCGCACGGGTCCCCGCGCCACCTCGACACCGTTGACGTTCAGGACGTAGCGACCGTCGACCCAGACGCGGGCGGGTGCGGATTCGGGTACGACGGACACGGTGAACTCGCGGCGGAAGAGAACGATGCGATCGCGCGGATCGGCCAGCGCCGTGCGCGTGGAGGTCTGCATGGTCAACTTCGGTCGCCCGTGCCAGATCCATCGCGCGCGCCAATTGTTCCCGAACGGTGCCGGATGATCGAGCCTCATCCGTGTCGCCCCCCAACGTCGGACATGAGGAAAAACTAGCACTCGTTGTGTCAAAGTGAATCCGTGCTGGAGTGCGTGGTGAACATCAGCGAGGGACGCGACAGACGGCTGTTGTCCGCTCTCGACGCCGCGTGCGGAAACGATCTGCTCGATCGGCACACCGATCGCCATCATCATCGCAGCGTCTTCACGCTCGTGGGCGAGGAGGCGGTTCGGGCTTTGGCGACCGAGGTCGTCGATCGGCTGACTCTGGACCGACACGTGGGAGCCCATCCGCGACTCGGCGTCATCGACGTGGTGCCGTTCGTCGCGTTGTCGGGATCATCGCCCGATGACGCG
This sequence comes from Actinomycetota bacterium, assembly GCA_009704425.1. GTDB lineage: Bacteria > Actinomycetota > Acidimicrobiia > Acidimicrobiales > Ilumatobacteraceae > Casp-actino8. The sequence goes on from WLEG01000104.1 coordinate 2,833, forward strand.
TTGCGAGCCCGCGACGAGTTCGCCCGATGGCTGGCCCACACCCATGGGGTTCCGAGTTTCCTGTACGGGCCCGAGCGCACGTTGCCCGACATCCGACGTCACGCATGGACGTCGTTGTTCCCCGACGTCGGGAACCATCACCCCCATCCCACGGCGGGCGCGGCCTGTGTCGGTGTTCGCGGCGAACTGGTCGCCTACAACTGCTGGTTGGAGAAGGACGCGTCCGTGGAGACGGCGCGCGAGATCGCTCGTCGCGTGCGCCAAACGGGTATCAGAACACTGGGGTTGGCGGTGGGCGATCGGGTTCAGGTGAGCATGAACCTGATCTCACCGTCGGTGATCGGTCCCGCCGACGCCGTTCGCGCCGTCGCCGACGTGTGTCGCGAGGTGGGAAGCGCGATCGATCACAACGAATTGGTCGGCCTACTCAGTGAACGCGTGCTTCGAGAGATCCCGCGAAGCGAATGGCAATGGCTCGACGTGTCCGAGGAACGGACCATCGAGCACCGGTTGTCGAAACGCGGTTGATCAGGCGGTGACGGTGCGACGCGTGGCCTGGGCGCGCTGACGGCGCAGACGACGACGCTCGCGCTCGGAGAGACCGCCCCAGATGCCGAACTTCTCGCCGTTCACGAGGGCGTATTCCAGGCAGTCCATGCGCACGACACATCCGCGGCACACTTCCTTGGCCTCGCGGGTGGATGCACCACGCTCGGGGAAGAACAGGTCGGGGTCGACCCCCAAGCAGTTGGCCTGATCCTGCCAGTTCGCGTCGTTCGTCATCTCGTCCATGGGGCTGCCTCGCCGTCCCGGCCCGGGGGCCGTCGGGGATGTCCGAGTCCGCATTGGTGCAGGGCTCGAGACACCCGTGTAACTACATGGCTGTCATTCTCACTCACGAACACCCCCGAGCGCAAGACGGTTTTTCGCAAAAGCCCAGCGAGTGGGCACGGCACGATCGCGCGAGCGACTCGGCGCGTTCGGTTCGCCGAGCGTGACCGACCGTCGTGAGCCCTCAGTCGAGACGCAGATACGGGTTCCAGGGACCGCGATCGACCGCCATCTCGCGTCGAGCCTCCCCCGGCGTGATCCCCCGAAACCCCACCTCCAGGGACCGCCGCACCGCCTCTCGATTGTTGTCGTAGACGGCGCGGTCGGATTGGGCGTTCGGGTCCACCCACACCGCTGTGAGCAGGACAAACGGCACGGAGGCGGCCTGATCGGGGAAACGGTGGGTCATGTATTCGGTGACCCCGTGGGCGATTCCCGCCTGGGCCGCACCCCACGTGAGTTCGCCGTGACGGTCGTTCGCGATGGCCGCCTTGTTGATGAACAGAGTCGCCGGGGCGACGGGCACATCGGGTTTCCAGACCACCAGGAACGGCACGTGTCCGACCGACGGAGTGGCCAACGCGGTGGCGAACGCGGTGCCCACCGGACCGAGTCGATGGCCGAAAACGGTATTGATGTGCGCGCAGTTCGGCCCCGAACCGACGAACGCCTCCCCCACCTCGTACACCGGATCGGTCGCGACGTTCATGAATCGATTCCTCTCGTGTGTGCCCCCGCGGGCAGTCGTCCGTAGCGCGAGAGCTTCAGCGTCTCCGACGAATCCGTTCCCGGCTCGGTGTCGTAGGCGAGCAACGCCACGTAACGCGGTCGCGGACCGTGGATCTCGGTGACCCGGTGCATGCTCCAACGACCGTTGAACAGCATCAAGGTTCCCGGGGTCATCGGCTCGGTGCGCACCCGGTCGGGGCGTCGGCCGTTCAACACCTCGGCGACGTCCGCGTAGTGCTCGTCGGTGACGGATCGGATCTGCTTGGCGTTCTCGAAATCTCCCCCGACGTCCGACGTCTGAATGGCGATGGAGACGACGAAGTCGGTCATGTCGAAGTGCCAACCGAGACGGTCGCCGTCGCGCATGATCGCCAGATTGAGCGCGCCGAAAGGGTCCGCGTATCGGTGCAAGACGTCCAACCCCAGGCATCGGCGGACGAAATCGAGCAGATCGTCGGACTCGTACAGTCGTCGCAACGGGCTGTCCGTCGGGAACTGGTCGTAGGCCACGACCTCCACCGAACTGGCCGACACGGTGCGTCGCGGATGGCCCTCGGGGTACGACTCGTCGACGGGAGCGAGATAGGGCGACGCCGTGGTGGACGACCGATGGGCCAACGGTGCCAACCGGTCGCTCTCGCGGCACAACGCGTCGACGGCTTCGTCGGTGAGGAACCCCGGAAGAACGCACACGCCGTCGTGGCGGAAGCTCTCGAGGAACCGTCGGATCGACGATTCGTCGCGCAGGTCGTAGCGATCCGAGTCGATGAGGTCGTCCACGAGCACACACCCAGAGTAACGGTCTCGCCTACGCTCGTTTCATGCCCATCCATCTGCGCGCCGAACCCGGCGACTACGCCCCCGCCGTCCTGTGCCCCGGTGATCCGCGCCGGGCCACGTACATCGCCAACACGTTCTTCGATCCCGGTTTTCGCACCGTGAACGAGGAACGCGGGATGATGGGCTACACCGGCACCTACAAGGGTCGCCCGATCAGCGTGCAGACCACCGGCATGGGTGCCCCCAGCGCGGGCATCGTCTTCGAGGAACTAGTGATGCTCGGTGCCGAGCGTTTGGTGCGCGTCGGGACGTGCGGGGGTTTGCAGCCGCATCTGCGCATGGCCGACACCGTGATCGCGATGGCGGCGTCGCCCGACGACCGCACGCCCACGCGTTACGCCGGCATGGAGGGCTTCGCGCCGTCGGCCACGTATTCGTTGGTCGAAATGGCGGCCACGATGAGCAAGGCGGTGAGCGATCGCGTCTTCGTCGGCTCCATCGTCACCAGCGGCCTCTTCTACGACCCGGATCCGAACACGTTCGGGACCTGGCGCAAACTGGGTCACCTCGGCGTGGAGATGGAGGCCGCGATGATGTACACGATCGCGGCGGTGAAGGGCATCGAGGCGTTGGCCATGATGACGGTGAGCGACGTGATCGATCCCGACGCCGGCAACGTGGAAAGGATCTCGGACGAGGAACTGAAGCGTGGCGTCGATCAGATGATGCGCATCGCCTGTGACGTCGCCGTCTCCTGACGACCGTCGATCCGAGCGGGTTTCGTGACGCCTTGACTCGCGAAACCCGCCCAGAGGCGCGGGATCAGATGAGGCCGAGGTCGCGCACGGCTTGACGTTCTTCGGCCAACTCGGCCGTCGAGGCGTCGATCTTGCCGCGGCTGTACGCGTCGATCTCGAGTCCCTGGACGATCTCGTACTTGCCGTCCTTGCACACGCACGGGAACGACGAGATGAGTCCCTCGGGCACGCCGTAGCTGCCATCGCTGGGAATGGCCATGCTCACCCAGTCACCGGGAGCCGTGCCGAGATGCCACGAACGGATGTGATCGACCGCCGCGTTGGCCGCCGATGCCGCCGACGACAGGCCGCGAGCCTCGATGATGGCCGCGCCACGCTTGGCGACGGTGGGGATGAACGTTCCATCCACCCACGCATGGTCGTCGACCGATTCGTACGCGTTCTTGCCGGCGACCTCGCAGTGGAAGAGGTCGGGGTACTGCGAGGCGCTGTGGTTACCCCAGATGGTCATCTTCTTCACGGCCGACACCGGCTGGTTCAATTTCTGCGCGATCTGAGTGACGGCGCGGTTGTGATCGAGGCGCGTCATGGCGGTGAAGCGACCGGCGTCGAGTCCCTTGGCGTTCTGCTGGGCGATGAGCGCGTTGGTGTTGGCGGGGTTGCCCACCACGAGGACCTTCACGTCCTTCTTCGC
>WLEG01000105.1 GCA_009704425.1 Actinomycetota bacterium
AGCTCACGTGTGACGATCCAACCCAGAAAGGTGAGGTTGTCGTCGAGTTTTCGGGCTATTTCGGGTTGGCTGGTCTCGCGCCGATGGAGAAGTTCGCGATATTGATGGGTAGCAAGGAAGAGACGGTCCAGTCCTTCGGGGATGCCTCGGGCGCCTTCGCGGCCTCGTCCGATCTGGCTCTGTTCATTGCTGGAACTCTTCGAACGCCGTACAACTGCGCTGATGGAGTCCCGACCACGACATCGGTTGTCGAAACGACCACCTCGACGACCACCTCGACGACCGTGGAGACGCCGACCACCACGATGTCGACCAAGATGTCGACCACGGTGTCGCCCGGCCAGGCAACCAGCACGGCTCCTCGGCAAACGACGACGACCATGCGTTATGGCAACATCACCACCACGTCCTACACCCGCCCCCAGGGGCCGCCTGAAGGCACGTGGATTCGTAATGACAGCCGCTGCAGTTGGCGCGGTGCCAGCAGTTGTGGCGTCTACAGCGGCGGAAACGGGCAATGGGAGGAAGTCGGCCCCTCGGGTGGTCCGGGAAGCACTTTCACCCCGATCGCGGGCACGTCGGGGCAGATCGCGTTCAACCTGTACGCGGGCAACTCCATTCAGAACTGCGATTGGAACGGCACGGGCGAATGCGGCTGGTACTTCACCGGCACGCCCGGCACCTTGACGATGGGTCCCACCGGCTGATCACTCCAAAATCTCGAGGCCCCCTGGTGGAACTGGTGGCAGAAACGACCAGATTCTGGTCGTTTCTGCCACCAGAAGAACCAGGGAGAACCACGTAGGGTCGGGTCCCATGGATGAGCGAATGAACGGCGCGTCGAAGCGATGGGACCGAGTGGGCGTCGTGATGGGCGTGTTCGTGTTCTTGGCGGGCGTGCAGCACTTCGTGAACCCCGACTTCTTCAACGACATCGTGCCGCCGTGGTTGCCACCGAATGAGAGCTTCTGGACCTACGCCAGCGGTGTGGCCGAACTCGTCATCGGAGCCATGTTGATCAGCGCGCGTTATCGCCGCGAGGGCGCGTTGGCGGCCATCATTCTCTTCGTCGCGGTGTATCCCGCCAACATCTACATGGTGTGGGATTGGCGTGATCGTGAACTGTCAGAGCGTCTGGTGTCGTACGCCCGCCTGCCGCTGCAGTTCGTGATCATCTGGTTGGCGTGGAAGGTCAGCGTCACACGACGACCGACATCGACGTGACGACTTCACCCGATCCCCGCTCCGGCCGCGTTCTGCGATGCCTCGTGGTGGTCGGTCTGGCCGTGCCCTTCGTGGTGCTTTCGATCCAGCAACTCACGGAGTTGTCCGACCGTCGACTGCCGTGTTGCGACTACTCGGCGCTCGAATTGGGCACGCGCGCCTTCCTCAGGGGCGAACAGTTCACCGGCATGTACTCGCGTGAAGGGTGGCGCCACCCCGGGCCGATCACCTTCGTGTGGTCGTCGATCGCGCGTCTGCTTCCGGGCAACGGTTTCGCCGAACATCAGGTGGCCGCGGTCGCCGTGCACGTGGCGGCCATGGCGATGGTGGTGTGGGCGTTCCGCAAGCGCCTCACCTCGACGGGATTCATGGTTGCCGTTGCCGCGCTGGTGGCCTTCGTGTGGCGTTTCGACATCGACCACTTCCGCGAGCCGTGGAACCCGTTCACCGCCATGTCGTGGGCCACGTTGGCCGTGGTGTTGGCGGCCGGATTCGCCACATCGGGCGGATGGGCATGGCTGACCGGATTCGTCGTGTTCGGATCGTTCGCCGTGCAGACGCACGTCGGAACCGCACCGGTGGTGGTGATCGCCGCCCTGGTGGTGGTTCGTGAGCTGCGTCGTCGTTGGGACCACGAGGGGCGTCGGTCGGCGTTGGTGCGGACCTCGATGCTCGCTCTACTGATCTGGTTGCTCCCGCTCGTCGATCTGGTTCGAGGAGACGGGAATCTCTTCGACGTGGCCACCGGAACCGACCGGGGCTGGGCGTCCGGCGACGTGTGGACCACGGTCGCCCGGTTGATCGGGCTCGGCCCGTCGGCGATGGGCCGTTTCTTCGGCCCGTCCAGTCCGTACGTCGAGGCCGGAGAACTCGGTGTGTTCGAGATTCTCATGGTCGTGGTCGCCGTCTCGTTGTCGTGGGCGGTGTGGCGAGCCCGACGACGCGCTCCGTTCGCGTTCACGGTGACAACGTTGTCGTGGTCCGGTATCGCGCTCACCGCGGTGCTCGTTCAGACCACCTCGGGCCCCTTCTACCGTTACCTGTTGTTGCCCGTCGTCGGACTGTCGGCGTTGATCTGGATCATGGGTGTGGTGGTCGTGGTGGAAACCGTCGCATCACGAGCACCGCGATGGGTGGTGCCGGGGCTCGCCGCGTCGGTGGCCGTGGTGTCGGGAATCGTCACGGCCGTCGGTGTCGACTCGGAACACCTGGTCGGCCGATACGGAGACGCCGACATCGACCGGGCCGTGGACGAGGTTCGTGCGAATTGTGACTCGCTCGATGAAGACGTCGTGGTGCGGGTCTCGGAAGCGGGTGACGAGATCGCATGGACGGACGCGCTGCCCGTCATCGTGGCTCTCGATCGCTGCACGACGGTCACCGTCACGGGTATCACCGGATTCATCGCCGGGCCCGGCTTCGAGGCCGACGACGATGCGGAACCCGACTACTTCATCGAAGGGTCGGGCTGGTCGGCTGACGCTCCCGATTAGGCGGCGTTGGATCGACGGGCCACGCGCGTGTCGTCGTTCTCCCGACTGGCCACCGACACCCTGTTACGCCCGCCGTTCTTGGCGTCGTACAACGCCGTGTCGGCGCGGTCGAACAACGCGTCCATCGTTTCGGATCCCACCCGCGTCGCCACACCACACGACACCGTCACGCCGAGCGGTCCGACGGGCGTGGGAATGCGCGTGTTCGCCACGGTCTCGCGCAGACGTTCGCCGACCATGGTGGCGGTCTCCAGATCGGTGTCGGGCAACAGCAACGCGAACTCCTCGCCCCCGAGGCGGGCCACCGCATCGGTGGAACGACTGGACGACATCAGGATGCGACCGACGGCGGCGATCACCGCGTCGCCGGCTCGATGACCGTGCACGTTGTTCACTTCGCGCAGAAGATCGAGATCCACCAGCACCAACGAGATCCGGTGCATGCCCCGTTCGGCGCGTTGCCATTCATGGTCGGCCACCTCCTCGAAACCCCGAGGATTCAACAGTCCCGTACGCGAGTCGGTGAGGGCCAAGCGTGAGCGACTCTCCAGTCGGATGTGTTCGCTGGCGAGACAGCACAGCGGCACCACCACGATCACCAGCACGGGGTGTTCGAAGGTCAACAAGGCCGCCACCGCTCCGATGGACAGCTCCCAGATGTCACGCAATGCGGCGTACGGGGTCCACACGATGGACGACGTCGCGCGGTCGCCGTTGGTGAGCGCCACCCGCGCCGACACCAAGGCCGCTTCCACCAACGTGTGAACGATCATCGCCACCACGCACGCCGACACCGTGCGGTAGGCGTTGGAGTCTTGCGTGAGCCCGCGCGAGTCATCGACGATGAACCAGAAGGCGGCGCTTCCGGCGAACATGGTGGTCGCTCGTTGCGAGCGATGAAGCCACGAGTCGGCGAACACCCGTGACGTGGGCGCGAACACCGCGACCGCCAGCAAGGCCACCGGAGGAAGCAACAACTCGGCGGCGAAGAGGAACTGACCGATAGGCGACAGGATGACGTCACGGCTGTCGCGTCGGATTCCGGCCGGCGTGGTTCGGCGGGCGCTGATGTTGGCACCCACCAGGATGATGGGCAGAGCCGCCCACCATGCCACCGCACGATGCGTCGGGACGTACGTCATCGCCAACACCGCCGAACCCGCGGCCACGAACAACGATCCGATCAGGAAGTGGTGCTCGTGACGACTCGACACGGGACGATCTTCGTCGCCCGGTCGACGCGACTGTTTCAAGAATTCGGCACGAAGTTCAGGACCACGCGAAGACCGGTTGCTCGAGGTGATCGACGCGTTCGTCGATGCGTCCCTCGACGGCCACCCATCGCATCTGCAACAGCACGGCACCGGTGGGGGCATGAATGAGGTCGCCTCCCAAGGGAATCTGCACCACCGGGCGATCACTCTCGGGGATGTCCACGAAGCGGGGAGAGTCGGGACGACACAGTTCGTGCAGTCCGATGCGGTACGCGTGCGCCACCTCGGCCGGATCGGGGACGATCTCGGCGTGTGCTCCGGCCCACATCACCACGGGTGTCATCACGAATCCGGAGCGTGTGGTGTAGTCGTCCAACAGGCCCAACACGGACGATTGGTCGAGTCGCAGGCCGAGCTCCTCGTGGGTCTCGCGCAACGCGGCCTCCACCACCGTCTCGTCTCCGTCGATCTTCCCACCGGGCAACGCCCACTGACCCGCGTGCCGATTCATGCGCGCGGCCCGGCGACACAACAGGAACGCCGCCCCGCCCGATACCCCGTACACACGGCCATCGAGACCGGAGACGTCACCGGGGACACCACGCAACGGGTTGTCGCTCACCGGGAAGGGATCGACATGGTCGTCGGGTTCGCTGTCGATCAGCACGATGGCCACCGCGGCTCGACGGAGACCGTCGGCGGTCTGCTCCAACCGGCGATGACGTGCGATGTTGCGACGAATCGTCTCGCGCAACACGTCGTCGTAGGGGATCATCGCGACTTTCGATCGGCTGTCGCGCCCACCACCATGGCGGCCAGAGCGGTGGAGATGGGGACCGATGCCACCAACCCGATGGAGCCCACCAACGAACGCACCACTTCCACGGCCACGACTTCCTTGCCCACGATGGACCCGGTGGACTGTCGGGCTTGGGTGAACAGCAAGAGAAGGGGCAGCGACGCGCCGGCGTAGGCGAGAAAGAGCGTGTTGACCGTGGAGGAGACGTGATCGCGTCCGATGGTCATGGCCGGTCGGTAGATGTCGGTCCACGAACCGGTGGGATTGGCGCGACGCAATTCCCACACGGCGCTCACCTGCGTGACGGTCACGTCGTCGAGCACACCGAGCGAGCCGATGACGATGCCGGCCAGGATCACGCCGCGCGCGTCGATGTCGAGACCCAACACGTCGAGGTAATAGGAACTCTCGTCGCTGTAGCCGGTGAACTTGGCCAGCGTCACGAAGAGCCACCCGAAGACGCCGGTCAGGGTGAGGCTCAGGAACGTGGACAGCAACGCCACGGCCGAGGCCACGTTCACACCATGGGCGAGGAAGATCGCGATGTAGGCGATCAACACCGATCCGACGATGGCCACCACGATGGGACTGTTGCCGTCCAGCAGTGACGGCAACATGAACACGATCAACACCACCAGGCTTGCGCCGAGTCCGGCCACGGCGCCCAGCCCGCGCCAGCGACCGAGCAACAACACCGCCACCACGAAGATGATGAGCAACAACATCAACGGTGTGCCGCGCTGGTAATCGTGGAAGCTGTACACCGTGGTGCCGTTGCCGAGGTCGGCCGAACTCACCAGGATCCGGTCGCCCTCCTCCAAACGCGCACCGGTGCCGTCGACGGACTGTTCCAGGATGCCGCGGTCGTCCTGTTCGCCGACCGAGATGGTGATCCAACGACAATCGATCCCGTCGGCCTCGGTGGTTCCGGTGCAGGGCAGCACCTCCACCAACAACACCTCGGCCTTCTGCACGTTGGTGTCCATGAAGGAGTTGTCCGACGAGGTGTCGCCCGACGGCCACAACAGGATCGCTCCCAGCAGAGCCAGCACACCGACGGCGATGACCGAGATCCAGACGGCGCGGGCCACCCGTTCCGGCGCGTCGATTCCGCTCAGATCGTGCGAATGTCCGTGATGATCGCTCACAACAAGGCTCGCAACGCGTGTAGCCCGTCCCACACGTCGGTGAAGCGGGTGGTCAGGGGACTGAGACCCAGACGGACGATGTCGGGCGGGCGGACGTCGGCGATCACCTTGTGCTCACGCGTGAGTCGGTCGACCAGATTCGCGGCGTCGGCGTGATGCACCGCGACGTGACAGCCGCGTCGGTGGGCATCGCGTGGGGTGGACGAACGCAGCCCGAGTTCGTCGACGATGGACAGAGCGAAATCCGTGAGCGCACGACCCTTGGCGGCGATGGCGGGCATTCCGGCGCGGGCCGACAGGGCGATACCCTCCTCGGCGGCCACCAGGCTGAGCATGTGTGGCGTGCCCAGCAACACGCGGCGGATGTCGTCGTGCGGTTCGAAGGGGCGTTCCATGGCGAACTGGTCCTTCTGTGCGAACCAGCCCTGAATGGGCTGGCGCACGCGGGTGTGGAGATCGGCGTGCACGTAGGTCCACGCCGGAGCACCGGGACCACCGTTCAGGAACTTGTAGCTGCAGCCGATGGCCAGTTCCACGCCGAGAGCGTGCACGTCGAATTCGACCGCACCGGCGGCATGCGAGAGATCCCACACCACCAGTGCTCCGGCCTCGCGGGCCCGAGCCGTGAATCCGGCCACGTCGGCCATCTCGGCGGTTCGATAGTCGATCACGCTGCGCACGACGACGGCCACGTCGTTCAGCG
>WLEG01000106.1 GCA_009704425.1 Actinomycetota bacterium
GCTGCCGTCGACTCATCGGCGACGGGAGGCGACATGTACGGGCCGCGATGGATGGCCTTCGGTCCGCCGCGGCTCGAGGTGCCCGCACGCCGTGGTCGCGACGAAGAGGCCGCGCGGAGTCTCTGGGAACTCAGCGAACGCGAAACGGGCGTTCGTTACCCGTTTTCGAACTTCCGGGAATGAAGCGAAGACTTCCTCGGTTGATCGCACCACAACTAAGGTTCGTCCACTCGAGGAGGCAGACATGTCGAAGGAATGGGGACCGCTCGCCGGTCTGATCGGTGAATGGCAGGGTCAGGGCGGACTCGACAGTTCGTTCTCGCACTCCCGGGGCAAGGTATGGCAGACGCCGTACCTCGAGAAGGTGACGATGAAGCCCTTCGGCCCGGTGGAGAACGGTTCTCAGTCGTTGTACGGGCTCGACTACAAGACCGCCATGTGGCGTGACGGTGAGGAGAACCCGTTCCACACCGAGCTCGGCTACTGGCTCTGGGACGCCGCGACGGGCGAGGTTCTGCGCGCTTTCGTGGTTCCCCGTGGCATCTCGGTGCTGGCCGGTGGGCGCACCACCGCCGACGCGACGGAGTTCAACATGTCGGCCGAACTCGGCTCCACCACCTATGCGATCGGTGAGAACACCTATCTGGGTCAGCACGCGAGCACCGTGGCCTACTCGGTGACGGTCACGGTGAACGGCCCGGATTCCTGGAGCTACACCGAGAACACCAGCCTGCGGATGGACCAGTTCCCCGACATCTTCCCGCACACCGACGGCAACACCCTCCACCGCGTCGGCTGAGTGATGGCCACGAAGGCGATCGTTCTCTCGCATCGTGGCGTGGCCGATGAACTCGGCCACATCGGTGACTGGATGAGTGATTCGGGGTTCTCGGTCGAGCGCGTTTACCGCGAGGACGCCCCGACGATTCCCGACGGGGATCTGTTGGTGGTGCTGGGTTCGCCGAACTCGGTCGCCACGGGTCATTGCCTACCGCCGGCGGAGGCCGAGATCGACGCGGTCCGAGCGTGGGTGTCGGCGGATCGACCGTACGTCGGCGTCTGCTTCGGCGCTCAGGTGCTCGCCCGGGCCTTCGGTGGCTCGGTGTCCCGCATGGAGCGCACCTATCGGAACTACGTCGACTTCGAGGTCACCGAAAGCGCACCGCACGTGCTCGAGGGTCGATGGGCCGTCTGGCACGAGGACGCCATCACCGCGCCGAGCGAATCGGAGGTGCTCGCTCGATTGCCGCACGCGGACACGGTGTTCCGAATCGCTCGCGCGTGGGGTCTGCAGCCTCATGTCGAGTTCGACGCGACGATCGTTCGAAACCTGGGCGACGTGGTTCGCATCGCCGAGGAGGAATGGATGCCGTTGCACCGAGCGCTGAGCGACGATGATGCCGGCCATGCCTCGCGCAGTCGGGCATTGCTCGACCACATCGCGGCCGAGATTCTCTGAGTCCGATCAGACGTCGACGACGCGGAAGTCGGTCACCTGGGTGTCGTCGGTGCCCAGATCGGTGAAGTTGTCGTACGCGCGCGCGGCCATGAATTCCTTCCACGCGAACGATCGATAGCGGGCTCCCGTCGAACTCAGCTCGGGCATCGGTTCGATGACCGTGTCGCGAGCCGGATTCTGGAAGTAGGGGATGCTGAAGCGGCGGTTGCGGGTCATGGGGACCACGCGATGGACGGCCGCGCGGTATCGATCGTTGGTCCAGGCCTGCATGCAGTCGCCGAGGTTGACCACGATGGTGCCGGGCGAGGGCGGAACGTCGATCCAACCATGGTCGAGCGATTCCGTCTGCAGACCACCGGTGTCGTCCTGCAGGAGCAAGGTGAGGGTGCCGGGGTCGGTGTGATATCCGAGGGCGGTCTCGCCCAACGGGGGTAGATCCGCCCGTTCGGCCTCGGGAACCGGGTCGCCCACGGGATAGCAGTTGAGACGGATCATGCTGCTGTGGCGGCTTCCGGCCACCCGCACGCGCGAGTCGGACCGCAGTTCCAGCGCGGAGTGGATCAGGGTCATGGTGCGATCGGCCAGTGCGCTGAACTCGTCGAACAGTTCGGTCATGGTCTCGCGAAACCCCGGAAGATCGCGGGGCCAACGGTTTCGCGCATCGATGGCCGACACCGTGGGGTCGAGGAAGTCGAAGACCTCCTTGTTGTCGCGCTTTCGCTTCGTGAGTTCGCGATCGAAGTAGCCCATGGGGTTCTCGAGATCACGAACGATCTCGTCCTTGATGCCGCGATCGGCGTCGAAGAAGCGCTCGGTCTGGCGCCACGTCCGATCGATCAGGTCGTCGAGGCCGTGTCCGCTGAGCAGGAAGAAGCCGTGATCCCGACACGCCGCGTCGAGGGCCTCCATCGAGGTGGCCGAGGGGTTGGAGATGTCGACGGTGGGGACGGAGAGCACGCCTCATGTTGCCACACCCCGATTGCTCCGGCCCCGCCCTGTACATCGGGAGGGTGATCGGCAAGAATGTCGCCCGTGATCCACCATTACCTAGCCGCCCGCGCCGAACTCGAAGGCCCGGGCTCACCGTTCGCCACCCACATGACCACCATCCGCGGGTTTCCGGCGAAGTCATACGTGGCCGCTCCGCCCACCATGCGGGCCATCTGGGAGACCACCGTGGTGCACGGTGACAAGGACTATCTGGTCTACGAGGATGAGCGGTACACCTACGCGGAGATTCACGCGCAGGTCCGCAAGCTGGCCGCCTATCTGGTGGCCAACGGCGTCACGCCCGGCAGTCGCGTGGCCATCGCCATGCGCAACTATCCCGAGTGGGTCGTCGGCTATTGGGCCGGTGTGTCGGTCGGAGCCGCCGTCGTCGGAATGAACGCGTGGTGGACCGCTCCCGAGATGGAGTACGCGCTGAACGACAGCGAGCCTCGCGTGTTGATCGCCGACGACGAGCGTCTCGAGCGTTTGGCTCAGATGCCCAGCCAGCGTCCGATGCACATCATCGCGGTGCGCACCGAACGGGCCATCCCCGGCGAGGGTTCGACCTGGAATTCGATCATGTCGGCCGCCGATCCGGGCGCACTTCCCGACGTCACCATCGACACCGACGACGACGCGACGATCTTCTACACCTCGGGAACCACCGGCTTCCCGAAGGGCGCGCAGTTGACCAACCGCGGTTCGGTGCACAACATCTTGAACATCGCCGTCATGACCACGGCGGTGGCCATGGCCGAGCAGAAGGCCATCGCCGCCGGCGACGTGCCGCCTCCGCCCCCGGCGCCGCCCGCTTTGCCGGCGTCGTTCATGGCACCCACCCCGCTGTTCCACGTGACCGCGTGCAATTGCATCCTGCATCCGGCCACCCTCACCGGCGGCAAGGTCGTCCTCATGTACAAGTGGGATCCGGGTCGCGCCCTGGAATTGATCGAGCGCGAGAAGGTCACGAACTTCTCCGGTGTGCCCACCATGAGTCGCGAGATGTTGATGCATCCCGATTGGGACAAGCGCGACACGTCGTCGCTGGCCGGTCTCGGCGGCGGCGGTGCGGCGTTGCAACCCGACCTGGTGCACAAGATCGCGGGCGCCTTGAAGCACGGTCAGCCGTCCACCGGATACGGCATGACCGAGACCTGCGGAATCATCACGGCCAACTCGTCGCGCTGGTTCGTGGCCAAGCCCGAGTCGTGCGGACCCGCCGTGCCCACGCTCGAGACCAAGTTGGTCGACGAGGAAGGTCGCGACCTGCCGCCCGGCCCCAACACGGTCGGGGTGTTGTGCGTGCGCGGATCGATCACCATCAAGGGCTACCTGAACCGCCCGGAGGCGACCTCGGACACCATCAAGGACGGCTGGTTGAACACCGGTGACATCGCGCGCATCGACGAGGACGGTTTCATCTACATCGTGGACCGCGCCAAGGACATGGTCATCCGCGGCGGCGAGAACGTCTATTGCAGCGAGGTGGAAACCGCGATCTATCACCACGACGCCATCGCCGAGGCCTGCGTGTTCGGCATTCCCGAGGAGCGCCTGGGTGAGGAGGTGGCGGCGGTGCTGGTGCTTCGGCCGGGCGCGTCACTCACCGAGGACGAGCTGCGTCGGTTCCTGTCGGCCAGCCTGGCCAAGCACAAGATCCCCACCAAGATCTGGTTCCGCACCGAGCCCATCCCGCGCAACGCGAACGGCAAGTTCCTGAAGCGCGAGTTGAAGAAGGAGCTCACCGGCTCCTGAGTCGGTGCCGGATCAGACCGCGGAGCATTCGCCGTCGACCTCGCGCACGGCGATGTCGACGGTGTCTTGCTGAACCACGATCCGCACGGCGGTGTCGGCCGTGCTCATGGCGATTCCCTCGAAGATGACCTCGCACAGGCTCACGCCATCGACCGAGTCGGCGTCGGCGAAGTCCATGATCACCTCGGTGTAGCCGTCGGCTCCGGACATCGACGTGGAGTTCACATAGCCGTTGGGGAAGTAGTCGGTGCCGTTCGCCTCGACGTAGTCGGAGATGTCGCCCGCCTCGATGTCGTCGAAGATGTAGGCGCCGTTGCTTCCCTCGGTGGGCATGGTGTCGGACGAGCCACTGCTCGACTCGTCGCCGGCCGAATCGTCGATACCGCAGGTTTCGGAGCTGTACTTCTCGATCAGTTCGCCCGCGGCCATGACCTCGGGATCCATCATGACCTCCATCACCTTGTTCATGGCCTCGGGGTCGTTCTCGTCGATCTCACTCAACATGGTCATCACCGGCACCAGAGCCAGCATCGCGTCACGAAGTTCGTCGCTGGGTGCCTTGGCGGCCAGGTCCTCGATGGTGGTCACGATTTCGGCCATGTCGCCCACGTCGGGATTCATGCCGTCCAACGCGGCGACCTCCAGGCAGAACTCCTCGTCGGAGAGCGCCGCGGAACCCGACCCCGAGTCGCCGCCGCAGGAGACGCCCACCAAGGCGAGGCAGATGGTGAGAGCGGTCAGGGTTCGTTTGGATGCGTGCATGCGGGTGAGCGTACCCATCGGTCGGGAAGGCTCGGGGTGATGCTTTTGTAACGCTCGCTACAGTGAGGTCGTGGGCTACCGCCATGACCGTGACGACATCGTTCGGGCCGGAGTCGATCTGGTGTTGGCCGAGGGACTGGCCGCGCTGTCGTTCGGCAAGGTGGCCAAGTCACTCGGCATCTCCGATCGCATGGTGGTGTACTACTTCCCGTCGAAGGACGTGTTGATCACGTCGGTCGTGGCCGCGATGGGGGCACAACTTCAGGAGTTGCTGGAGGGTGCTTTCCCCGCCAAAGCGTCGGTGGATGACCTGTTGCGCACGGCGTGGCCCATCCTGGCCAGCAGCAAGGTGGATGCCCTGATGGCCGTCTACTTCGAGATCGTGGGTCTGGCGAGCGCCAAGAAAGAGCCCTACGTCGGCTTGGCTTCCGCGTTGGTGGAGGCGTGGGTGGCCTGGGTCGGCGAGTCCATCGATGTCGAGGCTCCCGCCGAACGACGTCGACTGGCGTTGTCGGTGGTCGCGCGGGTGGATGGTCTGCTGATGGTTCGGCAGGTGTGCGGACCGCGCGCGGCCAACGATGCCGCCCGGGCACTGGGCATCATCGACTGAGGCCCACGGGCGCTGCGAGCGATCTCAGGCCGAGGCGGCCATCTGGGTGACGAAGACGTTCATGTCGAAGTAGTCGCGCCACTGGGTGATCTTGCCGTCGCGCACGGTGAACACGCCGTTCACGGGAAGTTCCGCCCAACCGTTGGCCAACCGATGACGATCGAGGCGCTCCACGAAGACGGTGTCACCGTTGGTGGCCGTAGTCCGCACGATGAACTCGTTGCGGCTGACGCCGGCGAAGGCCGGCCCGAGCACGGCGCGCATTCCCTCGGGGCCGATCACGGTCCCGGCGTCGAAGCCGAGGGGAACGTTCACGTATTCCAGGTCGTCGGCGACGAACTTGATCGCCTCCTCCACGTCGTTGCCCTCGAAAGCGCGGAAGAAGTCGAGGACGGTCCGCAACGGGTCGTTCGCGCTCATGTGTGGTTTCCTTTCCGCCGGGGGAGCGAATTCACGGACACGAGGTGGTCCGAGACCAGGATGGCCGCCAAGCCGAAGAGGATCAGCGCGGCCACGTTGGCGAGGGCCGTGCCCTCGTGTCCGTACACGTCGGGCCACAGTCCGATGAACAGTCCGTCGAACGTGGCGGCACCGGCGCCGGCGATGACGACGAATCGCCGCCGGTCCAGTCGCAAGCGATCGGCCAGGAACCGCAGAACCAACACGGTGACCGGGCCGAGGACCGCGGCCAGAAAGTACAAGCCGACCTTGGAACCGGTCTCGGAGACCGCGTCCACGGGGAGAACGGCGAAGAAGAGGGCGAAAGCCAGAGCGAACAGCATTCCGACCGGATGGGCGAGCCAGATTCTGCGAGACGAATGGGGTGTAGTGGTCACTACAAAAACGTACCCCCGAACCGCCTCGGGAGTCAAGGGTGAACACGAGGTTGACGCGGGGTGTTTGTCCCGAAAAGACGAAGATTCCGGCGGAGAGTGTCGTATCGTTTGTAA
>WLEG01000107.1 GCA_009704425.1 Actinomycetota bacterium
AAGAAGTCCAACTCGGCACCGGGGGCGATCTCCAGCACTCCGGGTCCCGGACGGACTCCACCATCGGTGACGATCGGCTTGGCGCGCTTGGACGCCAACTTCGCGATGAACTTCGACGTCGCCACCCCCACACTGCACGGCAGTTCGAGTTCGTCGGCGATGCGGTTCCTGATCAGATGTCCGATCGCCGTGCCGTCGCCGAAGAGGTTGCGGGAACCGGTCACGTCGAGAAACGCCTCGTCGAGGGCGATGGGCTCGATGTGCGGCGTGAAGTCGGCGAAGATCGCGTGCACCTGTCGACTCACGTCGGAGTACAACGAGTGATCTCCCGACAGGAACACCGCGTCGGGACACAATCGTCGGGCCTTCGACGACGACATCGCGGAGAAGACCCCGTACCGACGGGCCTCGTAGTTCGCCGCGGCCACCACGCCTCGAGAGCCGGATCCGCCCACCACCACCGGTCGGCCGGCCAGTTCCGGATGACGACGCATCTCGACCGACACGTAGAAGGCGTCCATGTCGACGTGCAGGATCGTGCGGTGCGTCGCGGTGGACATGATGTTCGATTACGACGATCCACCCGACCGAAAGCGGCCGAGCAACCGGTCCGTGAACCACAGTCGGTTCACCAGCCCGAAGGCCTCGTTGATGATGTGGTGGCTCAACTTGCTCTCCCCCACCACCCGATCGACGAAGGTGATCGGAACCTCGACGATGCGAGCACCACTTCGAACGGCGCGATGCGTCATCTCGATCTGAAAGCCGTACCCCTCGGCCCGAACCGAGGCGAAGTCGATCCGGCGCAACAACTGCGGTGAGTACGCACGAAAGCCACTGGTGGCGTCGTTGACCGCGAGACCGAGCATTCCGGCCGCGTATCGGTTGCCCCAGCGCGACAGGAACAACCGCAGTTTCGGCCAGTTCTCGATGCGACCACCGGGCACGTACCGACTGCCCAACGAAGCGTCGGCGCCCAACTCGACGGCCGAGATGAGTGCGGGAAGATACGCCGGGTCGTGCGAGAGGTCGGCGTCCATCTGGACGCAGATGCAGTCACCCGAGCGGAGAGCCTCGGCGAAGCCGGCCCGATACGCGGTGCCCAGACCCGATTTGCTCGGTCGGCGCAACACCTCGACCGACTTCCCGTTCCGTTCGGCGTATCGGTCGACGATGTCGGCCGTGCCGTCGGGGCTGGAATCGTCGACGACGAGAATGTTCGCATCGACGACCGCGCGAATCCCGTCGAGCAGTCGTTCGATGTTCCCGGCCTCGTTGTACGTGGGGATCACCACGACAACCCGACGACCGTTCGAATCCACGGGAGCGAGCCTACGATGTCGGGATGGCGACCGAACGACCCCTCTCCGCCCTTCCCTCACCGTTGGCCCGAATCATGGCGTTCGTCTCCATCTTGGTGGGCGGCCTGGCCGGCGCCCTGATCGGTTACGCCCTCGTCGACATCCAGGCCGAGAACGCCGGTGACGTCGCGAGGGGAATCGGTCTGTTGGTCGGGGCGATCGTCACCGCCGGCGGAACCGCGATCGTGGCCATCCTCGTCCTGCGCGCCATCGGCGAATGGCGCACCATCAACGACCGCACCAGCTGATGGGCGCACCCGCGGGTCTCGTCAATCTCGCCGCCCGACTCGCGCGCGAAGCCGGTGACCTCGTGGCGAACGGGCGTCGGTCCGGAGATCTCGGCGCTCGCTCCAAGTCCACCGCCACCGACATGGTCACCCGTTGGGACTCCGCGTCGGAGGCGCACATCGTCGGCGCGTTGCGCGTGGCCCGACCCGACGACGGGATCGTCGGCGAGGAGGGCTCACGCGTCGACGGCACCTCCGGTATCGACTGGTACGTCGACCCGATCGACGGCACGACCAATTTCCTCTACGGCCTCGGCGGCTACGCGGTCTCCATCGCCGCGGCCGATGCGACCGGACCGCTCGCCGCCGCCGTGTACCTCCCGACATCGCGCGAACTCTTCACCGCCGCTCGGGGCATGGGCGCGTTCCTCGGTTCGGCCCCCATCTCGTGCTCGACGAACTCCGATCTCTCCACGGCACTGGTGGCCACCGGCTTCTCGTACGACGCTTCGCGTCGCGCCGACCAAGGTGAGCGTGTCGGTGCCCTGCTTCCCCACGTACGGGACATTCGTCGACTGGGTGCCGCGGCGGTCGATCTGTGCCACGTGGCGTGCGGTCGCGTGGACGGATATTTCGAGGAGCACCTTCAATCATGGGACCTCGCCGCGGGCCTGTTGATCGCCACCGAGGCGGGGGCGATCGCGAGTGACTTCCGAGGCGATCCGGTGCGACCCGAGCAGACGGTCGTCTGCGCACCCGGCATTCACGCGGCACTCCTCGACCGCGTGCGTTGACCCTCCGGTTCCCACCAAGACGCCCGTCGAGGTCCCCCATCGGGCAAGATGGAGGCGTGGGCACCCGAATTCTGGCGGTCGAGGACGACGAGCGAATCCGCACCGCCGTGAAGTTGGCCCTCGAGGACGAGGGATGGATCGTCGACGAGGCGTCCAGCGGCGAGGAAGCGGTGGTGCTCTTCCTGCGCGAGCCCGCCGACGTCGTTCTGATCGACATCATGTTGCCCGGCATCGACGGCTTCGAGTTGTGCCGGACGATTCGTCGCTCCAGTGACGTGCCCATCGTGATGGTCACCGCCCGCGCCGACACCCACGACGTGGTCGCCGGCCTCGAAGCGGGAGCCGACGACTACCTCACGAAGCCCTTCGCCCCCAAGGAACTGTCGGCTCGCATTCGTGCGCTCCTGCGACGTGCCCGCCCGGCGCACCCGGCGCACCCCAAACTCGTGTTCGGCGACCTCGAGGTCATCCCCGACGAAGGCAAGGTGGTGCGGGGCGGAACCGAGATCCACCTCACCAAGACCGAGTTCCGACTTCTGTGCGAATTGGCCCAGAATCCCGGACGGGTCTTCAGTCGTGAGCAACTCCTCGATCACGTCTGGGGATACGGCTACTTCGGCGACGGTCGTCTCGTCGACGTCCACGTTCGCCGACTGCGCACCAAGGTCGAAGTGGACCCGGCGAACCCCCGTCACGTCGTGACGGTGCGGGGTCTCGGCTACCGACTGCAGGCCTGACGACCGTGGAGGCCGTCGCCGCCCCGGACCCGGTCGATCGCACCCGAGAGCCCCGACGTCGCCCGCGACGTCGACGACGCTCGTTCGGATTGCGAACGCGAATCCTGTCCACCTTCGGGTTGGGAAGCCTGGCGTTGTCGACGTTCCTCGCGTTGTCGACCTACAACTTCACGCGATCGAATCTCGTCGACGAGCGGGAGTCCACGGCGATCGCCCAGGTGTATCAGGACGCCGAGCGGCTCCAGTCCGACCTGACCTCGAATCCCACCAACGTCCAGGCCGCCATCGAACGACTCGGAGCGGAACGTCCGCTCGTCTACTTCCGTGGCACGTGGACCGGCGACGATGCACGGTTCTCCTCCACCGCGATTCCGCCGTCGATGCTCACCGCCGTCCTCGAACAGCGACGACCGTCCGTGATGCGCACCGAGGTCGACGGTGAGCTCGTGATCCTCATCGGTGTCCCTTTGACCGACGTCGACGGCGCCTACTTCGGCTTCCCCACCATCGACGACATTCGCTCCACCCTCAACAGTGTCGGTCTGGCATTGATCTTCGCGGCCGGGATCACGACCCTCGTCGGAATCGTCCTGGGGGCCATCGCGGCCTCGCGCGCGGTACGACCGCTGGTCGCCGCCAGTCAGGCCGCGCAAGCGATCGCCGGCGGGCGGCTCGACACACGACTCGTCGACTCCAACGATCCCGACCTCTCGGCACTCACCGCGTCGTTCAACGCGATGGCCGTCGCACTCGAACAACGTGTCGAGCGCGACGCTCGCTTCACTTCCGACGTGAGTCACGAACTTCGCTCTCCCCTGCAGACACTGAAAGCGTCGGTGGAAGTGATGCAGGCCCGTCGAGACGAGCTTCCCGAGCGCGCCCAAGCCGCGCTCGACCTGATGGTGGCCGACGTGGCCCGATTCCAAGGCTTGGTGGAGGACCTTCTGGAGATCTCGCGCCTCGACGCCGGTGGCGTGAAGCTGGTGGTCGAGGAACTGCTGGTGGGCGAGTTCGTCCGACAGGCGGTGGGAATCAGCAGCGCCGCCGAGACACCCGTGCGCGTGGCACCCGACGCCGAGGACGTGGTGATCCGGGGCGACCGTCGACGACTGGCGCGCGTCATCGCGAATCTCATCGACAACGGACGCGCCTACGGTGGTGGCGACATGGAGGTCAAGGTGTTCGTCCCCGACGCGGAGGAACCCGTCACCCAGATCTGGATCACGGTCGAGGACCACGGTCCGGGTGTGGCGCCGTCGGAACGCGATCTCATCTTCGAGCGGTTCGCGCGCGGTGGTGTGGCGGGCCGACGCAGCGGATCGGAGGGCGCCGGTCTCGGTTTGGCGCTCGTCGACGAACATGTGCGACTCCACCGCGGACGCGTCTGGGTCGACGATCGTCCCGACGGGCTCGAAGGGGCGCGTTTCGTGATCGAACTGCCGGCGGAGCGAGCATGAACCGTCGCACCATCGGTCGCATCGGCCTTCTGCTTTTCGTCATCGGCGCTCTCGCCGGTTGCGCCCTGGACGCCGAGTCCACCCCGCGGGTGATCGCCGAGGATCCCGAACGTGCGTCGTCCGACGGGTCCGATGACGAGGATCGGACATCCGGCATCGGACGCGTGTATCTGCAACGATCCGACGCCTCGGGCACCTCGGTCCTGGTCGCCGTTCAACGGGACCTCACTCTCGACCCCAACGAGGCGCTGCGCGTGCTGTTCGACGGTCCCACCGGCGACGAGCAACGCTCGGGACTACGAAGCGCGATCCCCCGCGACACCGAACTTCTCTCGACACGGTTCATCGCCTCGGGAACCGTCGAGATCGACGTCACCTCCTCGATCTTCGACGCGACCGGCGACGACCTGGTCGGGGCCGTCGCCCAGATCGTCCTCACCCTGACCGACCTCGAAGGCATCGACCGTGTGTCGTTGACCGTCGACGGCGACTCCACCGAATGGCCCCGGGGCGACGGAACCCTCACCTTGCGGGCGCTGACCGAGTACGACTTCCCCGGACGTGCGGTCAGCTCACAACCCGACTACCCGGCGATCGTCGAGACGGTCGACTGACCAACGGTCCTGTTTCAGCCGAAGAAGACGCTGGCGACGTCGCGATACAGATCGAGATCGACGGTTCGCGCGCGCCCGTCGACGTCTCCGAGTGGAACGGTGACCACCTTCGAGCAGCGCAACGCCACCATGGAACCGAACTCCCGTCGATGAATCGCTTCCACCGCGGCCACGCCGAAGCGCGTGGAAAGAATGCGGTCGTACGCCGTGGGGGTGCCACCCCGCTGCACGTGCCCGATCTGCACCACGCGCGCCTCGAAGCCGGTGCGGGCCTCGATCTCGCGGGCGACCTCGACACTCACGCCACCCAGGCGCGGTCGACCGAGATGGTCCGTTGCGTAGTCGGGAACGACCATGGTTCCCGGAATCGGTTGGGCACCCTCGGCCACCACGACGATCGACGCGTATCGACCACGTTTGTGCCGCGCGGACACGACCTCGCAAACGTCGGCGATGTCGAAGGGAATCTCGGGGATCAGGATGACGGTCGCACCACCGGCCATTCCGGCGTAGGTGGCGATCCAACCGGTGTCGCGACCCATCACCTCGACGACCATCACCCGATCGTGACTCTCCGCGGTGGTGTGCAGCCGGTCGATGGCATCGGTGGCGATCTGCACCGCGGTGTGGAAACCGAAGGTGACGTCGGTTCCGACCACGTCGTTGTCGATGGTCTTGGGAACTCCGACGATCGGCAGACCGGTCTCGGCCACCAACTTGGCCGCGACCGTGAGCGAACCGTTGCCCCCGATCACCACCAACGCGTCGAGGCGTTGCTCGGCGAAGCAGGCCCGAACGCGCTGCACGCCGTCGGGTCGGTCGTAGGGGCTCCCGCGACGGGTCCCGATCACCGTCCCGCCCCGCGGAAGGAGACCGCGAACACTGGCCACGTCCAGTCGCACGAAGCGCTGGTCCATGACACCGTCCCACGAGTCGAGGAAGCCCCACACCTCGTCACCGTGTTCGACCTCACCGGCGCGCACGATCGCGCGGATCACCGCGTTGAGCCCGGGGCAGTCGCCACCTCCGGTGAGCACGCCGATCCGCATGCTCGGAGCCTAAACCCTTCCGGTGTCCCACGGTTCGCGGCCCACGAAGTGGTGACGACGAAAGCACGCGTGGAATGATGGACGCATGGCTTGGGATGCATCTCGTCCGGTTCCGTGGGGTCGACTCGCGCGCGAGTGGTTGGTGTACGTGGCGGTGATGGCCGTCGTGTTCGTG
>WLEG01000108.1 GCA_009704425.1 Actinomycetota bacterium
GCCCTGGTGCACCGCTTCAAGGTGATGATGTCCATCGAGGAGGACGCCGACGAGGCCGCGACGCCGACGGTGAAGTTGGGCGACCTCGAGGCTCTGCAGGGCGTCGTGAAGTTCCCCGTGCGCATCAAGTGCGCCACGTTGGCCTGGAACACCCTGGTCGAAGCGCTCGACGCCTGAACATCACGTTTTGTGACAGAGCATCTGTCATTTGTGGCAGGATGATGTCATGAAGATCACCCTGCTCGGTACCGGAAGCCCCATCCCCGACCCCAATCGCGCGGGCCCGTGCACGTTGGTGCAGGCCGGTGACCGCAACATCATGGTCGATTGTGGCCGTGGTGCGCTGATGCGACTGATGGCCGCCGGTGTGCTGCCGGCGATGGTCGACACCCTGCTGATCACGCACCTCCACAGCGACCACATCACCGACGTGAACGACCTCATCACCACGCGTTGGGTGATGCAACCGGTGCACACACCGCTGAACGTCTACGGTCCCGCCGGGACCAAAGCCATGATCGATGCGCTGATGCGGATGCTGGAACTGGACCAGCAGTACCGACACGACCACCACGAGGACCTGCGAGCCAACGGGCCCCTCGAGGTGAACGTCACCGAACTCGGACCCGACCAGAACTTCACCATCGGCGATGCTTCGGTGACGACGCACGCCACGGATCACCGACCCGTGAAGCCCACCATCGGCTTCCGCCTGGAACACGAGGGCAAGTCCGTCGCGTTGGCCGGCGACACGGTGCCCTGCGCCGGCGTGGATGCCATGTGCGCCAACGTCGACGTGTACGTGCAGACCGTCATCCGCGAGGACCTGGTGAACTTCGTGGCCGGAATCGTGCCCACCGGCGCGCGATTCAAGGACATCCTCGACTACCACTCCACCGTCGAACAGGCCGCCCAGACCGCGACGCGAACCGGCGCGAAGCGTCTGATGTTGACGCACTACGTGCCACCCATGCAGCCGGGGCAAGAGGACGAATGGCGGGCGTTGGCCGCCGCGCATTTCGCGGGCGAGATCATCCTGGGCCCCGACCTCACCTCCACCGAGATCTGACACGTCGGTTCTGGTTCTTCTGGTGGCGTAATCAGCCAAGAATTGGCTGATTACGCCACCAGAAGAACCACGGGGTTTGCCGCGTGTTCAGCCGGGGGAAGTACGGTCGGGGCGTGGCTTCCATCCGATTGGTCGGCGTTTCGAAACACTTCGGAGACGTCAAGGCGGTCGACAATGTCTCCCTCGACATCGCCGATCGCGAATTCATGATCCTTCTCGGTCCGTCGGGGTGCGGTAAGTCCACCCTGTTGCGCACCATCGCCGGTCTCGAGGACCCCACCGGAGGCGAGGTGTACATCGGTGACCGTGTGGTGAACGACGTGTTGCCCAAGGATCGCGACGTCGCCATGGTGTTCCAGAGCTATGCCCTGTACCCGCACAAGTCGGTGCGGGCCAACATCGAGTTTCCGCTGAAGGTGCGCGGCGTCGACAAGGTCGAGCGAGCCGAAGCCGCCAACCAGGCCGCCGAGGTGTTGGGTCTCACCCCGTACCTGGACCGCAAGCCCGGCGCCCTGTCGGGTGGTCAGCGCCAGCGCGTGGCTCTGGCTCGGGCCATCGTTCGCCGTCCCGCCGTGTTCTGCATGGACGAGCCGTTGTCGAACCTCGACGCGAAGCTGCGGGCCGAGACCAGAGCCGAGATCGTGGCTCTCCACCACCGCCTCGAGGCCACCTTCGTCTACGTCACCCACGATCAAGTGGAAGCCATGACCATGGGAACGCGAATCGCGGTGATGCGCGACGGTGTCATCGAACAGGTGGGCAGCCCCCAAGAGGTATACGACACACCGGCATCGGTGTTCGTGGCCCAGTTCATCGGCACGCCACCCATGAACATCTTTCCCGCCGGCGCCCTCGAGCCCGGCAACCTTCTCGTCGGCGGACGTCCGGAGGACACCACCATCACTCGCGATCAGGGCGTCGCCGCCACCGTGGTGCTGGTCGAGCACCTCGGCCACGAGGCGCAGGTGGTGTGCGCCGTCGACGATCACACGCGCGCAATCGTGCGCATGAACCCGTCCGACGATCTGCCCCGCAACGGTGACACGGTGCGACTGAACGTCCCCGTGGAAGCGCGCCACCGCTTCGATTCGGCGAGCGGAACGAGGGTCGACTGATGAGTGGTGCCACGAAGCGCCGCTGGCGTGACGTGCCCCTGGCGGCGGTGATGCTCGGCCCGTCGTTGGTGGTGCTGGTCGCCTTCGTTCTGTATCCGCTCGGGCGAGCCGTCTGGCTGGGCCAACAGCGCTGCAACGTGCAGGCCACGAAATGTCGCTCGGTCGGATGGGGTCAGTACACCGACGTGTTGATGAGCAACGAGTTCCAGTCCGCCGTGTGGGTGACCGTCAAATTCGCGCTCATCACCGTCCCCGTCGGACTCGCACTCGGCATCGGACTCGCCGTGCTGGCCGACAAGCACATGCGCCACATCGGATTCTTCCGCACCGTCTTCAGCAGCACGGTGGCCACCTCGGTGGCCGTGGCGTCGTTGATGTGGCTGTTCCTCCTGCAACCATCGGTGGGGGTGCTCGCCAACATCGGTTGGCTCAACGACATCTTCCCGGTCATCAAGGAACCCGGATTGTTGAACGACAAGGGCACGGCTCTGTCGTCGGTGGCCATCTCGTCGATCTGGGCGAACCTCGGGTTCACTTTCATCATCATCACCGCCGGCCTGCAGGGAATCCCCCGCGAACTGCAGGAGAGCGCGTTCGTCGACGGCGCCGGTGGATGGCGTCGATTCACCAACGTCACGTTGCCGTTGCTGGGCCCGACCCTGCTGTTCACCACGGTGGTGCTCACCTCGCGCGCGTTCCAGGCGTACGGCGAGATCGACCTGCTCACCAACGGTGGTCCGGTCCCCCAGCAGTCCACCACCACCGTCACCTATCTCATTTACGGCAGTAGTTCGATCATCAAGAGCAACGAGGGATTGAAGGCGGCGGTGGCCGTTCTGTTGTTCGTGATCCTGCTCGGACTGTCCGCGTTGCAGTTCCGCGGTCTCGGCAAGCGGGTGCACTATGGCTCTTGACACCACCCCCAAGGGCTGGCGGTCGTGGGTGCGCTATGCGCTGCTGATCGTGATGGCGATCATCATCCTCTTCCCCATCTACACGACCATCGTCGCGTCGTTGAAGCCGGGCAATCGCGTGTTGCGCAATCCGTTGGTGCCGGATTCGTTCACGCTCGACGTCCTCGGCGACGCGTGGACACAGGGTCGTTTGGGCCGTTACTTGTGGAATTCGGCCGTGGTGGCCGTCATCGTGACGGCGTTCCAACTGATCACGTCCATCGCGTCGGCCTACGCCTTCTCCTTCCTGCGCTTCCCGCTGAAGCGTTTCTTCTTCGCCATCTTCATGGCCACCCTGCTCGTTCCCTTCGAGGTGACGCTGCTCATCAACCGACGAACGGTCGATTCGCTCGGTTGGCTGAACACCTATCAAGGTCTGGCGGTGCCCTTCCTGGCCACGGCCTTCGGCACCTTCCTTCTGCGTCAGGTCTTCATGCAGATTCCCAAGGACCTGAACGAAGCGGCCTCCATGGACGGGCTCGGACATTGGGGCTTCATGCGAGAGGTGGCGGTGCCGTTGGTTCGGCCGACTCTCGGTGCGCTCGGACTCTTCTCGTTCCTCGCCAGCTGGAACCAGTATCTGTGGCCCACGATGATCACCACCGAGGACGACATGAACACCATCCAGTCCGGGCTGCGACTGCTGCGGTCGTCCGATCTGGACAAGCCCAACCTCATCATGGCGGGCACGATCATCGCCGCCGTCCCCATACTTGTGGTCTTGGTGGTTTTCCAACGACAATTGGTGCGCGGTCTCACCGCCGGAGCAGTGAAAGGTTGACATGAACATGCGAACGACGAAGACGAGGAAGAACGCGGCATTCGTGGCGCTCATGGCCATCGCCGTGAGCGCGTGCGGCGGTGGTGGAGGTTCCATCGTCGACAGCGGAACCACCGAGGCCCCCGCCACCAGCGACGGTGGTTCGTCGACGGAGGCTCCGTCCACGAGCGCAGCCCCGTTGTCCGAGCTGCCCCCGTGTGATCCCACCGCGCTCGACGGTGCCGACGGAACGGTCGAGCTCACGTTCTGGCACGGCATGAACGGCGAGTTGGAGAAGTCCCTCGTCGCCCTCACCGACGAATACAACGCCTCGCAGACGAAGGTGAAGATCAGCCTGGAGAACCAGGGTGGGTACGAGCAGACGCTCGACAAGTACCTGCAGTCCGGCAGCGGCAGCCTGCCCGACTTGGTGCAGGCACCGGAGTACGCGGTTCAGGTGCTGAACGACACCGATTCCAACGTTCCCGTCGGCGCGTGCATCGAAGCCGACGCCTACGACACGTCCGACTTCCAAGCCAAGGCCCTCGACCAGTACTTCACCGAGGGCGTGCAGTGGGCCATGCCGTTCAACGTGAGCGACCCGGTTCTGTACTACAACAAGAAGGCGTTCGAGGCCGCCGGCCTCGACCCCGAGACTCCGCCGACGTCGCTCGAGGAACTGCGCACCATGTCGCAGACGATCGTCGACAGTGGTGCGGCCGCGTTCGGCTTGGCCCTCGACACCGGCGCCGACAGTGGCGGTGGCTGGTTCCTCGAGCAGTGGTTCGCCAAGTTGGGTGAGCCCTTCAGCGACAACGACAACGGTCGTACCGCTCCGTCCACCAAGGTGTTGTTCGACAATCAGACCGGCGTCGACCTGCTCACCGAATTGCAGTCGTTGGTGGACGACGGACTCGCCTACAACGTGGGCGACAACGCGAGCGGACAGGACGCGCTGTTGAAGTTGGCCGACCCCGACAAGCCCGCCGCAATGACCATCGCGACGTCGGCCGCACTCGGAACCGTGCTGTCGGTGGTGGCGGCAGGCACCATCGCCGGTGTGGGCGTGAACGACATCGGCGTGGGCCCCATGCCCGGACCCGGAGGTGCACCCGGTGCGATCGTGGGTGGAGCCTCACTGTGGATCGTCGACAACGGTGATGCCGTGAAGACCGCCGCCTCGTGGGACTTCGTCAAGTTCCTCGTGAGCGCGCAGACGCAGTCCACGTGGGCCGCGGCCACCGGCTACGTACCCGTGCGCAGCACGGCGCTGGACCTGGACCCGGTGAAGACGACCTACGCCGAGGACCCGCGCTTCCGCGTGGCCTACGACCAGTTGGGAGAGGCCGCGGACTCGCCCGCGTCGGTGGGTGCGATCCTCGGACCGCAGCGGGAAATCCGCAACATCACCGCGCAAGCCATCGCCACCATCCTGCAGGGAGCCCAGGTTGACACCACGCTGAAGGCGGCGGCGAATGCCGCCAACTCGCTCCTCGCCGACTACCTCGCCAGCAACGGCTGACCATCCACGACGGCGCCTGAGGGCTACAGCGCCTTCGAGATCTTCTCGAAGGCGCTGCCGACGGCCTTCACCTCCGCGCGCGAGAGGTGGTCGATCATCAGGCGACGCACGCTCGCCAGGTGAATCGGCGCCACCTTCCGCAACAGGTTCCAGCCCTTGGTGGTCAATTCGGCATAGGCCACCCGACGATCGGCCTGATCCTGGACACGAGCGACCCATTCGTTCGAGAGGACGCCGTCCATTCGCCGCGTGAGTCCACTGCGCGACAATCGCAATTGATCGGCCAGGTCGCACATGCGCAACCGTCGGTCGGGCGCCTCGGAGATCATCGCCAGTAGCTGGTAGTCCCCCATGGTGAGTCCGAAGGGACGCACGTCGTCCTCCAACGCCTTCATCAGATCCACCGAGGTGGTGATGTACAGGCGCCACGCCTTCATCTCATCGGGATCGAGCCACCTCGGACCGGCCATGGAGGCAATCTACCCCGAGTCACCGAAATAGTTGTGATCGCAACCAATCTTCCGTATAGTTGTGATCGCAATCAATCCGGCCCCACCTCGGGGCCGGCTTCAGCAAGGAGACAATATGGAAATCGTGTTCCTCATCGGGCGGATCCTCTTCGCCTTCATGTTCGTCATGTCGGGCGTCAACCACCTGACCAAAGCCGACCACATGGTGGGCTACGCCCAGTTCAAGGGCGTCCCCTCGCCCAAGTTGGCGGTTCAGGGCTCGGGCGTCGTGCTACTCCTCGGCGGCCTGTCGGTGATCCTGGGCGTGTGGGCCGACCTCGGCGCCATCGTCTTGGCCGCCATCCTCGTGATCATGGCCGTGAAGATGCACAACTTCTGGGCCATCGAGGACCCGCAGGCCAAGCAGGCCGACATGATCGGCTTCATGAAGAACATCTCCATGGCCGGTGGTGCCGTGTTCATGTTCGCCCTCATGGCCATCGATGGGGCCGAGTACGGACCGGC
>WLEG01000109.1 GCA_009704425.1 Actinomycetota bacterium
CCGGCCTGATCCAGTTCGGCCACCACGGCGTCCAGAGTGCGGGCCATGTTCGTCCCGGTGTCCCCGTCGGGGACCGGATACACGTTGAGACGGTTGATCCGCGGAGCGTGTTCGCGGACGGCGTCTCGGAAGGCGACCACGGTGCGACGCAGGCGATCGGCGTCGAAACGCTCCCCGGCCCCGTCGGGCGCCAGAACTGGTGGCTTCACCCGCCCGATGGTAGTAGTCGGGGGCGAGACGAACGTGACCCCCGGGCACCCAATCTCGGCGTCAGCGCCCGACCCCGCCGCGGCGGGCCCGAAAACCGGCCCGTATGACATTGGGAGCCGGGGAAATCCGCTGGTAGCGTCTCGTGATCGAGATCGTGACCCCGGCGTCGCCGGCACGACGGAGAGTCGGAGAAAGAACCTGCCATGGCATCAGTGTGTGAAGTCTGCGGAAAGCGCCCGTCGTGGGGCATGTCGGTGTCGCACTCGCACGTGCGCACCAAGCGCCGTTGGAACCCGAACATCCAGCGCATCCGCGCCTTGGTGAAGGGCACCCCCACCCGCCTCAACGTGTGCACCGGTTGCATTCGCGCCGGCAAGGTGACCAAGGTCAGCCGCGGCACCGCCGCCTCGGACAAGTGACCGCCTGAGCAATGCAAGGAGTGGTCAAAGCCTTCGACCCGGGAACGGGCACGGGCCTGATCCTGCGCGACACCGATCTCGGCGAACTCGAGCTGGCCGCCGATGCTCTGGAGGGAAGCATCTTTCGCATGCTGCGTCCCGGCCAGCGTGTCGTATTTGACGTGAACGATGAGGGCCTCGCCACCCGCCTGCGCCTAGGTTCGGAGTCTGACATGGGCACCCCGGGTTACTGACCCGGCCCACCAACCACACATCACCACCATCCACGGCGACCCCACGCCGAAGGAGCACACCATGGCCGGCACCAGCAACAACGATCGTCTCAAGCAGTGGGTGGCCGAGTGGGCCGCGGTGATGCAGCCCGACGACATCTACTGGTGCGACGGCACCGCCGAAGAGTACGACCGCCTGTGCTCACTGCTGGTCGACAGCGGCACCTTCACCAAGCTCGACGAAGCCAAGCGCCCCAACAGTTACTGGGCGCACTCCGATCCGGGCGACGTGGCCCGTGTGGAGGACCGCACCTTCATCTGCTCGAACGACAAGGACGACGCCGGCCCCAACAACAACTGGCGCGAGCCCGCCGAGATGCGCGCCGAGATGAAGCGCCTGTACGCCGGCTGCATGAAGGGCCGCACCATGTACGTGGTGCCGTTCAGCATGGGACCGCTCGGATCCCCCATCGCCCACATCGGCGTGCAGTTGACCGACTCCGCCTACGTGGCCGTCAGCATGCGCATCATGACCCGCATGGGCCAGGGCGCTCTCGACGTGTTGGGTAACAGCGACTGGGTGCCCTGCCTGCACTCGGTGGGCGCTCCCCTGGCTCCCGGCCAGAAGGATTCGTCGTGGCCGTGCAATCCCGACAACAAGTACATCGTCCACTTCCCCGAGACCCGCGAGATCTGGTCCTATGGTTCCGGCTACGGCGGAAACGCGTTGCTGGGCAAGAAGTGTTTCGCGTTGCGCATCGCCTCGGTGATGGCCCGCGACGACGGCTGGCTGGCCGAGCACATGCTCATCCTGAAACTCACCAACCCCGCCGGCGAGGCCAAGTACATCGCGGCCGCGTTCCCGTCGGCGTGCGGCAAGACCAACCTCGCGATGTTGGTGCCCACCATTCCGGGCTGGAAGGCCGAGACCATCGGTGATGACATCTGCTGGATGAAGTTCGGCGACGACGGCCGTCTGTACGCGATCAACCCCGAGGCCGGTTTCTTCGGCGTCGCTCCCGGCACCGGCTACGACACCAACGCCAACGCCATGCACACGTTGTGGGGCAACAGCATCTTCACGAACACCGCACTCACCTCCGACGGCGACGTGTGGTGGGAGGGCATGAGCGAGGACAAGCCCGCTCGCGCCACCGACTGGAAGGGCAACGCCTGGACTCCCGAGACCGAGACCCCGGCCGCCCACCCGAACGCGCGCTTCACCGCTCCGGCGTCGCAGTGCCCGTCGGCCGCACCCGAGTGGCAGGATCCCGCCGGCGTGCCGATCTCGGCGATCTTGTTCGGCGGACGCCGCCGCACCACGGTTCCGCTGGTGACCCAGGCCTTCGACTGGGAACACGGCGTGTTCCTGGGTTCGATCATGGCCTCGGAGACCACCGCGGCCCAGCAGGGCGCCGTCGGCAACCTGCGCTTCGACCCCATGGCGATGTTGCCCTTCTGCGGCTACAACATGGCCGACTACTTCGCCCACTGGTTGGCCGTGGGCGCCAAGGCCGACGCGTCGAAGCTGCCCCGGATCTTCTTCGTGAACTGGTTCCGTCGTGACGAGGACGGCCGCTTCCTCTGGCCGGGATACGGCGAGAACAGCCGCGTGCTGAAGTGGGTCTTCGAACGCGTGAACGGTTCCGCCGATGCGGTGAAGACGGCGATCGGGTTGTTGCCCGCGCCCGGTGCGCTCGACTTGAACGGGCTCGACGTGAGCAAGGACGACCTCGAGGAACTGCTGAGCGTGGACGCCGACGGCTGGAAGTCGGCGTTGCCGCAGATCAAGGACCACTACGCGCAGTTCGGGCCGAAGTTGCCCGCGAAGCTGACCGCGCAGCTGGACTCCCTCGCCGCCGCCCTCTAGTTACCAAAATGCGACAATTTGTCGCTTTGTGTACATGGCTCGTGTACACAAAGCGACAAATTGTCGCATTTTGGTTAGGAGACTTGGCCGACGAGGAGGGCGCGGATGCCCAGGCCCATGATGAACAACCCGCCGAACCCGTACAACAAGTACAACCGGTGCTTCATCTGATTTCGATACGAGTAGATGATCGCCACCGCGATGATCCCGACGAACCCGTAGAACGCGTGGAACTGCGGGAACTCGATCTTGTACTTGTTCACCACGATCACGCCCAACGTCACCTGCACGAACATCGTCAGCTGGGCCAGCAAGGTGAACCACCACAGGGCCCGGGTGCGCAACGACTCGAACTTGTGGGCCCCGAGCGACCAGAAGCCGGCCAGGCCGTTCGCGATGATCACGTACCAGGCCCACGACTTGTGCAGGTCGACCAACATCAGAGCGTTCATGATTCCCGAGACCTTAGATGACCCGCGTGAGAGCGGCCTAGATGCCGCTGGCCCACTCGCCACACGTCACGCCGCCGAACAGGGCCAGCGTGACCCCGTTGGGCGAGTCGTTGGACAACGAACCCGACACCAGCCCGCGGGCCCCCGCGTCGATGTCGAATCCGGCCCCGAACACGTCGTCGCTGTAGACATCGGCGTTGGGATGCGCCTTCAACACCTCGTTGACCGTCGCCCCGAGCGTGATGCCACCCTCGGTCGCCGGCCCGACCGGTTCGGGCATGCTCGTTCCGACCGACCCGAAGCGCCAGCCGTAGAAATGCAGACGGCCGGAGGCCACCTCGCTCTCGTCGCCGAAGAGCAGCAGCAGGTCGCCCCAGCGCACGCCGCGCACCTGCTCGCCCGGACACAGTCCGAACTCCGACGCGGAATCCACGTAGCCACTGTCGCTGTCGGGCGCACCCAGCAACGACTCCACGTACGAGATCGCGCCCTCGGCGTCCACCCCGAATCGCACGTCACCCAACGAGTCGCCTCGTAGCACCAACTTGGCGGCGGCCGGCACGGTGGTGGTGATGTCGACCACGAGCGTCGTGGTGGACTCGGGAACCCCGGTGGTGGTCACCATGGGGGCCAAGGTGGAGGCCGCCGTGGTGGACACGTTCGTGGGCAACGGGGCCAACGTCTCCGAAGCCCCGTCACCACCACCACACGCCGCCAGCAGTGCGAGCACCGCCACCGGAAAGACCCTCGAGGACTCGCGTCGGTTCATGAAGACAGTCTGCCCCATCGACGGATCAATGTGTCGGCTGGCCGATCAACGAATCAGCGTGTCGGCCTGTCGATCAACGAATCAGCGTGTCGGCCTGCCGACCCGTGCGCGCCAGCGACGGACGCCCACTCTCATCGACGTCGACGATGGTCACCGACGCATTGTCGAGGCTCGAGATCACCACTCGGTCGTCTCCACGACACACTCCGATCAGCGCGTTGATGGCGATGAAGTGGCTGAAGATCACGGTGTCGCGACGCAATCCGGTCACGTAGCCCACCACGTCGTCCCGAAACCCGGTGTAGCGAGGCCCGAGATCGGTCCACGTGCCCGCCATCGCGGTGCGCAACCAGTCCACGCGCTCCCCCAACGGAACGCCCTCGGGCGACGGGATCTCGGCCACCAGTGGCTGGATCGTCACCGGGTCGTACTTCCACTTCGCCGACAGGAACGCGGCGGTCTCCCGACAACGTCGCAACGGACTGGACACCAACGGCATGTCGGGAAGGATCGACAGCGCCTCGGCCGTGGCAGAGGCCTGTCGGCGACCCTCGTCGTCCAACCCCGGATCCGGGTCGGTGTCCCATCCGGCCGCCGCTCGACCGTGACGAACCAGATACACGCGTGTCACAACAACCACCCCGGCTTCGCTCCGCCCGGCGCACCGGGCTCGATGAACCACTCCGTGCCGAACGCGATGGCGAAGATCTCCGGCGGCATCTGCGTGAAGAAGCCACTGTCGGTCATCTGGCTCGCGTGACACATGATCGAACGTCGTTTCTGGTCGATGAACGCCGACACGTCGACGGCCATCGTGATCTCGTCCTCCGTGGATCCGAACGGATTGCCGTCGTCGGCCGGCCCCTCGGGGTCCCAATCGTCCGGCCGATCGGGGTTCTCCTTCATCATGGCGACCATCCGCGTGCGGTTCATGGTGCTCTCGAACAGCCGAACGCTCCCGTGAAGTTCGGCCGCACGATGCCCCACACGATGCACCTGAATGTGATCGGGGTGCCCGTATCCGCCATGCCAGTCGTAACACGTCATCACATCGACGTTCTCGTCGCGCAGGATTCGGAGCAACCTCTCGGCCGCCTCGTCCACGTCGGCGCGGATGAACGCGCCGGGTTCGTCGTTCTGGGGCCACCCGGTCATGCCGCTGTCGTTGTATCCGAGCCAATGCAACGATTGCGCACCCAGGGCTTCGGCCGAACGCTCGCTCTCGCGGCGTCGTCGATCGGCCAGGGTCTCGCCCTCCGCCAGATCCGACGGTATCTCTCCGTGACGTCCGTCGGTGGCGATCACCAACACCACGCGATGCCCCTCGCTCACCGCGCGCGCGATGGTGCCTCCGGTGGCGATCGACTCGTCGTCGGGGTGCGCGTGGAAACAGAGAAGCGTGCTCACGCGTCGACCACCGCACCCGAGGCGAGCAGGCGCTCCACCTCGGAAACGGGAAAGCCCCACGATTCCAGGATCTCGCGGGAATGCTGACCGGGATGCGCCGGGGCCGACGCCACTTCGGGCACGGTGCGCGAGAATCGCGGAGCCGGACCGGGCTGCTTGACCCCGGCGACGTCGATGATCATGTTGCGTTCGACGTTGTGGGGGTGAGCCGCGGCCTCGCTCATGGTGAGCACCGGTGCGAAGCACACGTCCGTGGCCTCCATGATCGAACACCACTCGTCACGGGTCTTCGACTTGAAGACCTCGGCGATGCGCTTCTTCAGATGGGGCCACTGCGACTTGTCCATCTGCTTGGCGAACTCGGGGTCACCCTCGAGGCCCGTCAGCTTCAACAGTTCGGCGTAGAACTGGGTCTCGATGGATCCGATGGAGATGTACTTACCGTCCTTGCACTCGTAGGCGTCGTAGAAGTGCGCACCGGTGTCGAGCAGGTTGGTTCCACGGGCGTTCTCGTCGTGCACGCCCATCTGCGAGAAGGCCCAGAACATGGTCATCAACACCGCGGTGCCGTCGACCATGGCCGCGTCCACCACCTGACCCTTGCCGCTCTTGACCGCTTCCAACAATCCGCACACCACGCCGAAGGCCAGGAACATTCCGCCACCGCCGAAGTCACCCACCATGTTCATCGGCGGCACCGGACCCTCACCGGCGCGACCGAAGTGCGCCAATGCGCCGGCCAACGAGATGTAGTTGATGTCGTGACCCGCCGCGTTGGCGTACATGCCGGTTTGCCCCCATCCGGTCATGCGGCCGAACACCAATCGGGGGTTGCGGGCCCCGCACACGTCGGGCCCGACGCCCAAGCGTTCCATCACACCTGGACGAAAGCCCTCGATCAACGCGTCGGCGGACTCCACCAACTTCAACAACGTCTCCACGCCCTCGGGGTTCTTCAGATCGATGGCGATGTTGCGACGACCGCGCTGCAGGATGTCGAACCCGGGAGTGTCGGGAGCC
>WLEG01000011.1 GCA_009704425.1 Actinomycetota bacterium
CCCGAGGCCGTTGTTGGTTTCGGCGGCGATGATTCCCGCCACGTGTGAACCGTGCCACGAGCTGGGGTACTCCGGCGATCCGCCCGCGCATTGCCCGGACGTTTCCCAGTCTCCCTCGTCGTTCTCGTTGGCGTCCCAGCCGTTGCCGTCGCGGGGCGTGCGTCCGTTCGCCGACGTCGACATGAGGTCGTAGCCGGGGACCAGGTTGCCGACCATGTCGGGGTGATCGGCCCCGGAGAATCGCGGTCGGCCGGTGTCGATGACGGCCACCACCACGTCGTGGGCACCCGGCGCCGCGTTCCATGCGGCCTCCATGCTGATGCCGGCATTGGTGGCTCCGTTGTACGACTGCAACGACCACTGACTGCCCCATTCCGGATCGTTCGGGGCGACGTCGGCGAAGCGCGGGTAGTCGGGCGAGGCGGAGACCACGAGATCGTCGTTCTCCAGCGAGCGGGCCAATTGCTCGGCCTCGAGAACGGTGATCGGTTCGTCGAGCAGAATGGTCTCGAAACGATCTCCGAGCTGTCGTCCACGTGTCGTGTCGAGCGTGGTGCGGTCTTCGACGGCCGCGCGCGCGGCCAGCGACGTGCGACCGGGCAGTCGTTCGACGATGAGCGAGGAGACCAGGGGTGCATCGTCGACGTTCGCAGCGGGGGCTCCGATGGCCATCGAAGCGGACCACGAGAGACCCGGCGCCATGATGAGCGCGACCACGAACGCACGGGGGAGTTTCATGACAAGGCTTCGGCGAGGACGCGGATGCTGCGCGAATCGATCGGGTCACTGACCAGGATCACTTCGTCGGCCCCGGCGTGGTGCATCTCCCGAACGCGGGCGCGCACGTCCGCGACGGTTGCCGCCGAGTAGTCGACGGGTCGCGGCCGTTCGCCGGCGGAGGGGTCAGTCACCACCAACAGGCACGCACTGCGCTTCAGCGTGGTTTGGTCGCGACCCACGTCGGCGCAGAGACGGGAGATCCGTCCGTTCAACGTGGCGAAGCCCTCGGCGGAATTGCCGAACCAGTCGAACCACGTGTTCCACCACGTGGCCGAGGGGAGGGCGGCGCGAAGCACCCGATCGCCGACGGAGCCGATCATGAGGGGCACGGGCCGTGACGGCGCGGGTGACAACACGGCGTCCTCGACGTGGTGGAACGTCCCGTGATGGGTGACCCGATCGCCCGCGATCAGCGGCCCGATGACGGCCAGCGCCTCCTCGAATCGTGCGGCACGTCGATCGAACGGAATGCCGAACGCATCGAACTCGGGTCGGTTCCAACCGGCTCCGAGACCGAGAACGAATCGACCACCGCTGATCTCGTCGACCGTGGCGGCCATCTTGGCCAACACCGCCGGCGGATGGAACCCGGCACAGGCCACGAGCGGGCCGAACTCGATGCGTTCCGTCTCGGCGGCCAGGGCCGCCAACATGGTCCAGGCTTCCCACGGGCCGCGTTCGGGGCGACCGTCGCCGCGGTACAGCAGGTGATCGCCCAGCCACATGCTGTCGAAACCGCATTCCTCGGTGACACGCACCATCTCGCGGTACTCGGGCCAGCGAACGACGCGCTCCACCTCGGGCAACTGGATACCGATGCGAATTCCGGACACGAGGCTCACGACTTCAGGCTACGGGCGTGCCCGACGGGGGTGTCCCGGTCTACGGTTGCCGGTAGGAATTCGGGGGGCGCCACATGGGGGAAGTTCAGGACATCCGTAGCGATCCGCGCACGATCGATACCGCGTGGATGGCCCGCGTGTTGGATGACGCGGGAGTGTCCGCGGGCGCCACGTTGTCGGACTGTCGATTCGAGGGCTTCGTGGGCACCGGCCAGACCGGCTGCAACGGTCGCTTCTCGTTGACATGGAGCGAAACATCGAACGAGTCCGCGGGGCGGCCCGCCACGGTGATGGGCAAGTTCCCGTCGCTGGACGAGACCGCGCGCGCCACGGGTTTCGGAGGCAGCGCGTACGTCACCGAGTACAACTTCTACAGCCGGGTCGCCCGAACGGTCGGTGTGCGCGCGCCGAAGTGCCATCACGCGGCCTTGAATCTGGAGGCCCAGCAGTTCTGTCTCATCATGGAGGACCTCAGCGGGTCCGAACAGGGCGACCAATTCGTGGGACTCACCCTCGACGAGGCCGAGCTGGCCATCGAACAGGCGGTACTCATGCACGCACCACGTTGGGGCGACCCCACGCTGTCGGAAATCGCGGCCAACCCGGCCACCGTCGAGGAACGCGCGGCCATGTTGTCGATGATCTACTCGATGTTGTTGCCGGCGTTCATGGAGCGACTCGGTTCGCGACTCGAGGAGCCCATCGCCCGTCTCGTGCAGGATTTCGCACCGCACGTCGCACGTTGGGCCATGGGCTCGGGCACGCCGCTCACCCTGGCGCACTACGACTTCCGCCCCGACAACTTCCTCTTCGCCCGCACGCCCGACGCACCGCCGTTGGTGATCGTCGATTGGCAGACCGCCAATCAGGGGCTGGGCATGGTGGACGTGGCCTACATGATCGCCGGAAGCTTCACGCCCGAACGGCGCCGAGACGTGGAGCGCGATCTCCTGGAGTCGTACCGCGTGCGCATGAACGCCGCCGGCGTGGGTTACGACCGCGACACGGCCGTGCGCGACTACCGATTCGGTTCGTTGTGGGGGCTCGTCATCACGGTGCTGGCCACGTCGATGGCGGCGCGCACCGAACGCGGCGACGACCTGTTCGTGACCATGGCCACGCAACACGGCCATCAGGCGATCGACCACGACGCCATGAGCTTGTTGATCTGAGCCCGGTGAAGTGAAACGGAGAATCACGTGACCACGACCTTCGATCCCGACAGCCTGCGCGAGAAGTACCGACTCGAGCGTGACAAGCGTCTGCGCGAGGACGGCAACGAGCAGTACGTCGACATCTCGGAATACGCGCAGTATCTCGACGACCCCTACACCCGTCCCGCGTCCCGCGAGCCCCTGTTCGACGAGGTGGCCGTGGCCATCATCGGCGGCGGTTTCGGAGGCCTGCTGGCCGGTGCCCGTTTGCGCGAGGCCGGCATCGAGGATCTGCGCGTCATCGAGAAGGGCGGCGACTTCGGCGGCACCTGGTACTGGAACCGCTATCCGGGCGCGGCCTGCGACGTGGAGTCCTACATCTACCTGCCGTTGCTGGAGGAGATCGGGTACATCCCGAAGAAGAAGTACACCGACGCCCCCGAGATCCTGGCGCACAGCCGAGCCATCGGCGAACACTTCCGTTTGTACGACAACGCCTGCTTCTCCACCGAAGTGACGGACATGGTGTGGGAGGAGTCGTCGCGTCGATGGATCATCTCCACCAACCGCGGAGATCGCATGCGCGCGCGGTGGGTGATCATGGCCAACGGCCCGCTGCATCGACCGAAGCTGCCCGGCATCCGGGGCATCGAGTCCTTCCGCGGTCACACCTTCCACACCAGTCGTTGGGACTACGACTACACCGGCGGCGATTCCACCGGCGGCCTGGACAAGTTGGCCGACAAGCGCGTGGGCATCATCGGCACCGGCGCCACCGCCGTGCAGTGCGTTCCGCACCTCGGCGCCGCCGCCAAGGAGTTGTACGTGTTCCAGCGCACGCCGTCGTCCATCGACGTGCGCAACAACCGGGCCACCGATCCGGAGTGGGCCGCGTCGTTGCAACCGGGATGGCAGCGCGAGCGCATGGACAACTTCAACACCCTGGTGAGCGGTGGTTACGCCGAGGTGGACCTGGTGAACGACGGCTGGACCGACATCATCGCGAACCTGCTCATTCGTCTGCGTTCGCAGGAGAAGATCGATCTCTCGCCGGAATCGTTGGCGCGCAACATGGAACTGGCCGACTTCGAGAAGATGGAACAGGTCCGCTCACGCGTGGACCAGTTGGTCACGGACCCGGCCACCGCGTCGGCGTTGAAGCCGTGGTACCGCCAGTTCTGCAAGCGCCCGTGCTTCCACGACGAGTACCTTGACACGTTCAACCGTCCGAACGTGCACCTGATCGACACCGACGGCCAGGGCGTGCAGCAGATCACCGAGAAGGGTGTGGTGGTGAACGGCGTCGAGTACGAACTCGACTGTCTCATTTACGCCACCGGCTTCGAGGTGGGCACCGAGTACACGCGTCGGTCGGGCTACGAGTTGCACGGCGTCGACGGCGAGACGCTCACCGAACACTGGGCCGACGGCACGCGCACGTTGCACGGCTTCCACAGCCGCGGATTCCCGAACTGTTTCATCGTCAGTCAGACGCAGTCGGGGTTCACGGTGAACTTCCCGCACATGTTGAACGAACAGAGCATCCACCTCGCGCATCTGATCGCGCACCTCGAGCAGAACGGACTCACGCGCGCCGAGGTGACCGCCGAGGCCGAGGAGAAGTGGGTGCGCACGATCGTCGATCTGGCGCAGAACAACATCCGGTTCCTCGAAGCCTGCACGCCCGGCTACTACAACAACGAGGGCAAACCGGCCGCGCGCAGTCTGCAGAGCGGCAGTTACGGCGGCGGTCCGGTGGCCTTCGTCAAAGTGCTCGAGCGTTGGCGCGAGCAGGGCGAACTGGACGGTCTGGAAGTCTCCTGATCAGGTGGCGCACTCGGACTCGGCGACGTTGACCGCGAACGGGCTGGTCTCGTCGAAGTCCACGTAGAAGTCGGGGGCCTCGTCGGGCGTGGGGATCTGATCCAGGTCCTTCAAGCCCTCGGCCACCTTGGCGGCGCCACCCGAACGGCTCAGCCACTCTTGGAACGGTTCGCCGGCCTTGCGCTCCTCGGCGAACCGACGGATCACGCGGGCCGCGGCCACCGGTGCGTTCTTGGCCGGTAGACGCAACGCCTTCTGGCCGAAGTGGATCTGCTCGTCGCCCACGAAACCGCCGAGCAACATCTGGTAGCCGGGAATTGCCCGACCGTTGGCGCGACGCTCGGCGCCGAAGAAGCCGATGTCGGCCGCGTGGTGCTGACCGCAACTGTTGGTGCAACCCGAGATGTTGATGCGCACACCGCCCACCTCGGCCAGTCCCTCCTCCTCCAACTGCTCGCCGATGGCCTTGGCCAGACCACGACTCTGGGTGACCGCGATGTTGCAGGTGTCGGCACCCGGGCACGCCACCACGTCGCGGGCCAACTCGGCGCCGGGTCGGGCCATGCCGATGGCCTCGAGACGCGCGTACAACGTGGCCAGTTGATCCTCGCGCAGTCCACGGAACACCACGTTCTGGCGATTCGACAGGCGCACGTCGGCCCCGAGCTCGCGCTGGATGGACGCCAGCGAGGCGAACTGCGACGCGGTGATGTCACCGAGCGCGGCGTAGGCGACGGCCGACACCGAACCGTTGCCGGCGCCACGGATGACGCTCGTCTGTTCCCAACGCGTGTACGGATCGCTGCTGCGCAACGTGACCGCCACACCCTGGCCGACGGCGGTCGCCTCGCCGGCCTTGCCCGCGGGTGCGTCACCGGCGGCCACCACCTCCGGCGGAATGCCACCGGGCCACGAGGACGATGCGGGCAGCGTGTGACGGATCTTGATCACCCGGCGACGCACCTCGTCGATGCCCAACTGGTCGACGACCCACTTCAAGCGGGCGCGCAACTTGTTGTCGCGGTTGCCGGTCTGCTCGAACACGCGCAACACGGCCTCGATGGTGGGCAACAACTCTTCGCGGGTGGTGAAGTCCTCGAGGGCCAGGGCCGGATGCGGCGTGGCGCCCAATCCACCGGCGATGTACACGCGGAACCCCTGCTCGACCGAACCGTCGTCGTTCGTGCGCGACACCGCCACCACGCCGACGTCGTTGAACATCGCCTGCCCGCAGTCGGTGCTGCACCCCGAGAAGTTCACCTTGAACTTGCGGGGCAGACGCTGACCCAACGGATTGCGCACGAAGTGACGGAACACGGCCTCGGCCCACGGGGTGACGTCGATCTTCTCGTACGGGCACGCACCGGCCAGATGGCAGGCCATCACGTTGCGCACCGTGTCGCCACAGGCCTCGCGCGAGGTGAGGCCCACCGCGGCCAGTTCGCGCAGCAGGGCGGGGATGCGGGTGAGCTCGACGAAGTGGAACTGGATGTTCTGGCGCGTGGTGATGTGACCCCATCCGCGCGAGAACTCGGTGGACAGACGCCCCATCAGATCCAGCTGTTCGGGGGTGATGGTGCCCGCGGGCAACTTGATGCGCACCATCTGGTTGGTGCCACCCTGTCGCTGTCCGTAGATGCCGTTGTTCAGACGCATCACGCGGAAGACGTCCTCGCTGATCTCGCCCTTGAGGTACTGATCGATGGCGAGTTCGAAACGCTCGATGTCGCGAATCTGTTCGGCGTCGAGGTCGCGCGGTTGGGGAGCGGGTGCGATGGTCATGGTTCTCTTCCTTCTAGCGTCCGGTGTTCTCGCCCACCTCGCGGAGGGCGTCGTGCAGTGCGCCGCGCAAACGGCGGGTTTGTTCGGCGGATAGATGCGCCACCAGTCCGGCACCGGGATTCCCGATGTCCTCGACGGTGAGCACGACACGGGGCTCCGCGTCGTCGTAGTCGTCACAGATGGCCACCGCCCACGACACGGGGGTGGCGTCGTCGGCTCCGGGAGGCAGTCCGTTCAGGCCGACGGGTTCGTCGTCGATGCTGCGTCGCATGTCAGATCGCCATGCCCGTCTCGATGGAGGTGTCGGTGAAGTCGAACGCCGCCACGGCACCGATGACGATGGTCGCCGGTGATTCGACGTGCGCGTCGCCCAGGTCGGCCAGCGTGGTGCGCACCGTGTGTTGTTCGGGACGCGTTCCCCAGTGGATGGCCGCCACGGGTGTGTCGGGTGCGAGCCCACCGTCCATCAGGCGAGACGCGATCACCGCGCGTTCGGCCACACCCATCAACACGACGATGGTTCCACCCACCTTGGCCAGTGCTTCCCATTCGACGTTGGTGGAGCCTCCGCGCTCGCGGTGGCCGGTGACCACCGTGAACGAGGCCGACACACCGCGATGCGTGACGGGGATACCCGCGGCCGCCGGCACACCGACGGCCGACGTGATGCCGGGAACCGTTTCGAAGGGAACCCCGGCCGCGCGCAACGCGTCGGCCTCCTCGCCTCCGCGGCCGAACACGAACGGATCGCCGCCCTTCAGGCGCACGACCTTCAGGCCCTGCTGACCGAGGTGCACCAGCAACGCGTTGATGATCTCCTGCGGTGTGGGGCGACCCGGCTGCTTGCCAACGTCGATGAACTCGGTGCCGGGTCGCGCGAGATCGAGAATGGCCGGGTCGGCGAGACGGTCGTGCACGATCACGTCGGCATCGGCCACCAGACGGGCGGCTTT
This sequence comes from Actinomycetota bacterium, assembly GCA_009704425.1. Taxonomy (GTDB): domain Bacteria; phylum Actinomycetota; class Acidimicrobiia; order Acidimicrobiales; family Ilumatobacteraceae; genus Casp-actino8. The sequence continues at coordinate 7,336 of WLEG01000011.1, forward strand.
CACCGTGAGCAGTTCGGCGCTGCCCGGCCCCGCACCCACGAGGAACACGGTCATGCCGTCACCGCCAGGGGTAGGTCGACGCCGTGCGTGGCGAGGATCTCCTCGATGATCGGTTTCCAGTCGATGTCCTCGGTGCTGCGTCCCTCGGCGTGGAAGCCCGCGCGTCGGAGAGCCAGTTCGTCGACGACGCGGGCGAAGTCGGGCGAGATGATCTCTCCGAGTCGCGCGCGCAGGTACGACGACAACGCGGGACTGGCGCCGGCGGTGGAGATCGTGATCAGCAGTTCGCCGCGGCGCACCGTGGCGGGCAAGGTGAAGGTGCAGCGGTCGGGGTCGTCGGCGGAATTCACCCAGATCCCGAGCGCCTCGGCCTCGTCGTGGATGAGTTGATCCACCGCGCGGTTCGCCGTGGCGGTGATCACCAATCGGTAGCCGGCCACGTCGTTGCTGACGTACTCACGACGCACGACCGTCACGGGCAACGACGCGAAACCCTCGTGCACGTTCGGAGCCAACACCGTGACCGCGGCATCGCACGCCAACAGTTGCTCGGTCTTGCGCAGGGCGATGCGACCGGCTCCCACCACCAGCACCGGCTTGCCGGCCAGGTTGAGGTTCACGGGGAACTGGTTCACGCGTCGATCCCGTCGAAGCCACGGATCATCAGCGCGGCGCAGGTCATGCCGGTGGCCTCGTCGACGAGGATGGCGGCACCACCGGGACGATGATCGTCGTAGAGGTCCACCACCAGGGGCACGGACACGTTCAGGTGCACGCGACCGAGATCGTTCAGTTCCAGGCGCTCGGTGGAGTGTTGCGCGGCCGTCACCACGTCGTGACGCGTCTCGATGGCACTCACGAAAGCCTTGGCGGTGCGGGTGAGGTGCTTGATGATCCAACGACTGCCCACTTCGAGGGGCTTGTCGACCATCCAGGACACGTCGGCCACGATCTGATCGGCGACCACCGGCGGCTTGGGTGCCGCCACGGTCACCAGCACGTCGCCGCGACTGACGTCGATGTCGTCGGCCAGTTGGATGCTGACGGCCTCACCGGGTTCGGCCGTTTCCTGCGGCACGCCGCCCCGATCGATGCCCACGATGGTGGACTGTTGCGCACCGGGCAACACCCGCACGCGATCGCCGATGGCCAACGTGCCACCGGTGAGGCGACCGGCCAGACCGCGGTAGTCGTGGTGCTCGGTGCTGTAGGGGCGGATGACCCACTGCACCGACAGGCGCGCGCCGATGTTCTGGTCGTCGTCCAGTTCGAGGGTTTCCAGTTGCTCCAGCAACGGACGACCGGTGAACCACGGCATGTTGTCGGAGGGATCCACGACGTTGTCGCCGAGCAGGGCCGAGATGGGCAACGGGTTCAACGTGACGGGAGCCGGCAGTGCCGTGGCGTGAGCCGTGGCCGCGGCCACGATCTCGTCGTAACGATCGCGCGAGAAGTCCACCAGGTCCATCTTGTTGACGGCCAGCATCACCTGTTTCACGCCCAACAACGAGGCCACGAACAGGTGGCGTCGCGTCTGCTCGGTGAGTCCGTTGCGGGCGTCCACCAACACGATGGCGACGTCGCTGACCGAGGCACCGGTGACCATGTTGCGTGTGTACTGCGCGTGGCCGGGCGTGTCGGCCACCACGAACGTGCGCCTGGGCGTGGCGAAATAGCGGTAGGCCACGTCGATGGTGATTCCCTGTTCGCGTTCGGCGCGCAGGCCGTCGGTGAGCAACGCCAGGTTCAGTGATCCGTCGCCGTAACGCAGGCTGGCCTTCTCGACCGAGGCCAACTGGTCCTCGAAGACGGTCTTGGTGTCGTGCAACAGACGACCGATGAGGGTGCTCTTGCCGTCGTCGACCGAGCCCGCGGTGGCGATGCGCAGAACCATCAGAAGTACCCCTCGCGCTTGCGGTCCTCCATGGCGGAGTCCGAGAAGTTGTCGTCGGCGCGCGTGGCGCCGCGCTCGGTGATGCGGGCCGCCGCCACCTCGGCGATGACGTCGTGGACGTTGGCCGCGGTCGAGCGCACCGCGCCCGTGCAACTGGCGTCACCGACGGTGCGATAGCGAACGGTCTCCTCGAAGGGGACCTCGCCGGGCTCGGCCACCACGGGTCCGCCGACGCTCAACAGCATGCCGTTGCGTTCGATGACGACGCGTCGGTGCGAGTAGTAGATGGAGGGCAACGGCACCTCCTCGCGGGCGATGTAACGCCAGATGTCGAGCTCGGTCCAGTTCGACAAGGGGAACGCCCGCAGGTGTTCGCCGGTGCGGATCTTGGCGTTCAGCATGTTCCACGGTTCGGGACGCTGAGCGCGCGGTTCCCACTGGCCGAAGCGATCGCGGAACGACAGGATGCGCTCTTTGGCCCGCGCCTTGTCCTCGTCGCGCCGTCCGCCACCGAAGGCCGCGTCGAACTGGTGCTCGGCGATGGCGTCGAGCAACGTGACCGACTGCAGACGGTTGCGACTGGCGCGCGGACCCGTCTCTTCCACCACGCGACCGGCGTCGATGCTGGCCTGCACGCTGGCCACCACGAGGCGAACGTTGTACTCCTTCACCAGACGGTCGCGATAGTCGATGACCTCGTCGAAGTTGTGGCCGGTGTCCACGTGCATGACCGGGAAAGGAAGATTGCCCGGGCGGAACGCCTTGGCCGCCAGGTGCAACAGCACCGCGGAGTCCTTGCCGCCCGAGAACAGCAACACCGGCGCGCGCGTCTCGGCCGCCACCTCGCGGATGATGGTGATGGCTTCGTCCTCGAGTTCGTCGAGGCCCTCGTCGTTGTCGATGCCGTCGAGTCGGTTGTCGATGAGTGTCATGATCGGCTTGCTTTCTGTCAGTTCTTCGTGGGGGAGGAGACGTGCAATCCGCATTCGGTCTTGTCGTGCCCGGACCAACGTCCGGCGCGCTTGTCCTCGCCCGGAGCCACCGGACGGGTGCAGGGCCAACAGCCGATGGACGGGTACCCGCGCTCGGTGAGCGGGTTGCGGGGCAGGGCGTGATCGACGATGTACTGCTCGAGTCGGTCGTCGCTCCACGCCGCGAGCGGGTTGATCTTGGTGATGTCGCGGGCGGCGTCGAACTGCACGACCGGCGTGTCGGCGCGCGTGGGTCCGTCGACGCGACGGATGCCGGTGATCCATCCGCTGCGTCCCGACAGCGCACGGGCGAGTGGCTCGACCTTGCGGCGCGCGCAGCAACCTTCCACGTCGAACTGCCACTGGTCGTCGGGCACCACGTCGGCGACGGGGGAGAACACCTCGAGGGGGAACTTCAAGCGACGGTGCAGGTTGTCGATCAACCACTTGGTTTCGGCGAACAGATACTGCGTGTCGAGCACGACGATCGGCGTGCCGGGGGCGTGGGTGGCCACCAGGTGCACGAGCACCGGATCCTCGAAACTGGCGGTCAGGACCAGACCGGACCCGAACGTCCGGCCCGCCCACGCCACGATGCCGGCGGCGTCGTCGTCGGCGATGTCGGACGGCAAAGCCGTGGTCAGAGCGCTCATGGTGGCAGAATACCCCCAATTCACGACTATTCCTATCGGGAATAAGAACAATTCATTTCCGCCCGCTATGCAGGACATTCCCCCTCGTCGGCGACTTCTCTCGGTAGGGTCAACCGTGCCGGGGCCATTGGGCCCAAGCGAGGCGTGTCATCCCGGACAGGTTCGCGGCACCTGTAAAGGACACACTCATATGGCAACCCCCTCCTCTGGCGGGCGCGGTGGACCGCGCCGTCGCCCCAACTCGTCCCCGACGTCGTCGGGTACCGGAACCCGTAATCCGGGCGGTCGTCGCCCGGCCCGCGGTCCGCGTCGCCCGGACGCATCGGCGCGCCCGGCCCCCAAGCCCGTCGTGCGCATCGAGCCCATCGAGGTGGGCCCCGACAACGGCTTCGTGAAGGTTGGCGTACCCGCCACCCTGGCCGGAGTGCTGGCCGCCACCGGGGTCACCGACCCGTTCTCCATCCAGGCCGTGACACTGCCCGACTCGTTGGCCGGCCGCGACGTGCTGGGTCAGGGCCGCACCGGCTCGGGCAAGACCATCGCGTTCGCGCTTCCGTTGGTGGCCCGTCTCGCCGCCACGAAGTCGCCGCGTCAACCCAATCGCCCCCGCGCATTGGTGTTGGTGCCCACGCGCGAGCTGGCCACGCAGGTGGCCGGTGTCATCGAACCCTTGGCCATGGCCGTCGGACTGCGCGTGATCACCATCTTCGGAGGCGTGGGTCACGGACCGCAACGCGACGGTCTGCGCGCCGGCGCCGAGATCGTGGTGGCGTGTCCCGGACGCCTCATCGATCACATGGGTGAGGGCGACGCGCGACTCGATCGCATCGAGATCACCGTCATCGACGAGGCCGACCACATGGCCGATCAAGGCTTCTTGCCCATGGTGAAGCGCATTCTGGACGCCACGCCGAAGAAGGGTCAACGCATGTTGTTCTCGGCCACGTTGGCCGGGGGAGTGGACGCCATCGTGTCGCGTTACCTCGACGACCCGGTGTCGCACGCGGCCGAAGTGGAAGCGCCGGTGTTGCTGGATCACAGCGTGCTGGTGGTGGAGGACGCCGATCGTCTGGCGGCCGTCGCCGAGTTCGCGCGCACCGAACGCGTCGTGATCTTCACCCGCACCAAGCACCGCGCCAAGCAGATGGCCGCCAAACTGAAGACGTTCGGCGTGACCGCCGTCGACATGCACGGCAACCTGTCGCAGACGGCGCGCGAACGCAACCTGGCCGCGTTCTCCGACGGAACCGCCACCGCGTTGGTGGCCACCGACATCGCCGCGCGTGGTATCCACGTCGACGACGTGCCCTTGGTGGTCCACGCCGATCCGCCGGTGGAGCACAAGGCCTACACCCACCGTTCGGGTCGCACCGCGCGCGCCGGAGCCGCCGGACGCGTGGTGACCATCGCCTCGCCGTCGCAGGTGGGAGAGGTGCGTCACCTGTTGTCCAAGGCCGGCGTCACCGCCACCTGGACCGGCATTCCGGTGTCGGGAAACGAGGGCAGTGGGCGCGTGGAGCGCCGTCAACCGCATCGCGAGCGGGGGCGTGGTTCCGCCGCCCGCAACAAGGCGCCGGGCGGCACGGGGTCGCGGAACCGTCGTTGAGAGGGTCCGAGGTGACACACTCAGTGACATGAAGCGTCACCAGAAGTTCACCCGCTCGTCACTGTCCGTCGTCGCCCTCGTGGTGATCGCGGCCTGCTCGGGGGGTGGAGAGTCCGGCACCACCGAACCCGACGCCACCACGACGGTGGTCGAACAGGCGCAGGACGAGCACCTGTACCAAGCCACCATTCGTCGCACCAGCGACGGTGTTCCCCACATCGTGGCCGACGACATGAAGGGGCTCTTCTTCGGACAGGGGTACGCCAGCGGTCAGGACCATGCCTGCTCGCTCGCGGATCAGATGCTGAAGATCACCAGCACCCGCGCGGCCGCTCTGGGTGCCGGCGATGGCGACGCCAACATCAACAGTGACTTCGCGTGGAAGTCCATCGGCATCAACGAACTCGCGCGGGCCGACTACCTCATCGCGTCGCCCGAGATCACCGACCAGTTCGAGTCCTTCGCGGCCGGCTGGAACGCGCATCTGGAAGCCGTGGGAACCGATGGCCTGACGGGATGGTGCGCCGGCGCCGACTGGGTGCGCCCCGTCACGGGCGAGGACGTCTACACCTACGCGCGCTCCATCGCGTTGAACGCATCGGGCTCACGCTTGGCGCAGTACATCGCCACCACGAAGCCGCCCACCGACGGCGCGCAACCGGCGTCGTTCTCGGCCCCCGAGTTGGCTCCCACTCCGATGGCCAGCAACGGCTGGGCCGTCGGTAGCGACCTGGTGGAAGGCGGCAAGGGTGGAGTGCTGGTGGCCAACCCGCACTTCCCGTGGGAAGGCGAGTTGCGTTTCTGGGAAGTGCACCTCACCGTTCCCGGTGAGATCGACATCTACGGTGCCAACCTCACGGGTGTTCCCGGCATCGGCATCGGATTCACCGAGACCTTCGCGTGGACCCACACGGTGTCGGCGGGCAGTCGCTTCACCGCCTACACGTTGAACCTCGACCCGTCGGACCCCACCACGTACCTGGTCGACGGTGAGAAGGTCGCCATGAAGCCCCGCGAATTCAGCATCGACGTGTTGGGCGAGGACGGGTCCACCAGTCCGGTGACGCGCACCTTGTGGTTCAGCGAGTACGGACCGATCCTCGACTTCCCGGGCATCGGTTGGTCGAACGCGATGGTCACCACCTATCGCGACGCCAACATCAACAACGACGAATTCATCGAGCAGTACAGCGCGATGGGTCGGGCCCAGAATTTCGACGAGTTCATCCTCGCGCACGAGACGTTCCAGGGTGTGCCGCTGTTCAACACCATCGCGGTGAGCAACGACGGTCGTGTGTGGTACGGCGACGTGTCGGCCACGCCGAACCTGACGGCCGAGGCCGAGGCGGAATACAAGGCGCAGGTGGCCGCGGGCGGAATCGCCGCCATCGGCCGACAGAGCGGCGCCATCGTGTTGGACGGTTCCAAGAGCATCAACCGGTGGGAGGAGCAGGAGGGGGCCCGTGATCCGGGACTCGTTCCGTGGAGCGAACTTCCCATGTTGGTGCGGACCGACTACGTGTTCAACGCCAACGACAGCTATTGGTTGGCCAACGGCGCCGATGTCGTGACGGACAACTACTCGATTCTCCACGGCGAACAGGGCACCGCGCGTTCCGTGCGCACGCTCGAGAATCTGCGCATCCTGTCGAACGGTGCCGGCTTCGCCGGCGACGACGGTTTGTTCTCCGGTGAGGAACTTCGTGACGCATCGATCGCCAACACCAGCTACCCCGGCTCGCAGTTGGCCACCGGCATCGCCGCACGATGCGCGACCACGCCGAGCGTGAACATTCCCGCCGTGGTGAACGGTTCGGGCACCGAGGTGATCCCCGCCGGTGCGGTCGACATTTCCGCCGCGTGCGCCGTGATGGCCGACTGGGGTCAAACGTTCGATCTGGACGATGCCGGCGCCCCGTTGTTCCGTGAATGGCTGGGCCGCATCTCGGCGTTGAGCGCATGGCCCCAGGTGTGGGAGGTGCCGTTCGACGCGAACGATCCGGCGAACACCCCGCGCGGTCTGGCGCCGGCACCCGCCGTCGGAGACGATCCGGTGTTGGTGGCGCTCGGTCAGGCCGTGAAGGTGCTCGAGTTGGGTGGACGCACGGTGGATGCGACGTTGCGCGAGACGCAGTTCGCCCCCCGCGCTTCCACGCGCATGCCGGTCCCCGGTGGTCTGGGCAGCGACGGCGTCACCAACGTCGTCAGCTGGGGCGGACTCGGTTCGTCCACCGAGACCGTGCCCTCGCGTGGCGATCGCGTGGCTCCGGGCAGCACGCTCACGGCCGACGGTTATCCGATCAACTACGGCACCAGCTTCATCATGACGGTGGACTACACGCAGGGCGCTCCGCGCGCGTGGGCCTTCCTCACGTACTCCAACACCGGCGATCGCACGTCACCGTTGTTCGACGCGCAGCTGAAGCGATTCAGTGAGAAGGACTGGCGCGACGTGTTGTTCACCGACGAACAGATCGCGGCTGACCCGGAGTTGGTGGAAACGGTGGTGTTCGGGGACTGACGGTCGTTCGACGCGATCACTGGTCCGGCTGGCCGTCGAAGACGGGGTCCAGTCGCAGTTCGGGTTCGTCGTTCATGAGGCGTTGCAGGCGGTACTTGTTCTCGAACAACGCCACCATCTCGTCGTTGGCCCGATACAGGATGCGGATACCGCCGATCTGGCGGAGCCGCTCGGCGCTGGCCTTGTCGGTCAAGCGCATGGCCTGATACGGCGACGACACGATCTCGGCCGGTGCGTTGAACTCGCTGGCCAGACGGTGCGCGAACACCTCGAACTGCAACACACCCACCGCGGCCAGCACCGGTTCGGTGTCTCCGAAGTCGAGGTCGCGCAACACCTGAACCACGCCCTCCTCGTCGAGTTGCTCCAGGCCACGACGGAACTGCTTGATCTTGCCGCGGTCCAGGGGGCGGGCACTGGCGAACACCTCGGGGGCGAAGCGGGGCACACCGGGGAACTGGATCTTCTTGCCCTGGAAGATGGTGTCACCGATGCGTAGATCGCCGGCGTTCACCAGTCCGATGATGTCGCCGGGGAACGCTTCCTCGATGGTCTCGCGATCGTTGCCGAACGCCGTGGTGGCGTACTTGGTTCCCACCGCACGACCCGAGCGAACGCACTCGGCGTCCATGCCACGCTCGAAGCGACCCGAACACACGCGCGCGAACGCCAGACGGTCGCGGTGATTGGGGTCCATGTTGGCCTGGATCTTGAACACGAAGCCGGCGAAGTCGGCGTCGAGCGGGCGTTCGTTGTCGTTCACGTCGACGCGCGGCAACGGTGGTGGCGCCAACTCGGCCACCGCGTCGAGCAACGCGCGCACGCCGAAGTTGGTGAGCGCCGAACCCACGAACACCGGCGTGCTCTTGCCGGCCAGGAACGACGGAAGGTCGACGTCGGCGCCGATGGCGTCGAGCAGACCACAACCATCCAGGGCCACCTTCCAGGCGTCGCCCTCCTCCGCGGCCGCGCGCTCGGCGGGGATGATCTCCTCGGGGGCCGCCGCCGCACCGCGCGCCGTGCGCGTGTACTTCGTGAACTCGCCGGTACGACGGTCGATGGTGCCACGGAAGTCGCCCGGGATGCCCACGGGCCACGTGGCCGGTGTGGCGCGCAAACCGATCTGTTGCTCCACTTCGTCCAACAGTTCCAGCGGGTCGCGTCCGGGCCGGTCGAACTTGTTGAAGAACGTCAGCACCGGCAGGTTGCGCGACCGGCACACGTTGAACAGCTTCAACGTCTGGGACTCGATGCCCTTGGCCGTGTCGAGCACCATGATGACAGCGTCCACGGCGGCCAACACGCGGTAGGTGTCCTCGCTGAAGTCGCGGTGGCCCGGCGTGTCGAGCAGGTTGAACACGTGATCGCGATACGGGAACTGCAACACGGTCGACGAGATGGAGATACCGCGCTGCTTCTCCATCTCCATCCAGTCCGAGGTGGCCGAGCGCTGACCGGTTCGGGCGCGCACGGAGCCGGCTTCCTGCACCGCGCCCGCGTACAACAGGAACTTCTCGGTGAGGCTGGTCTTGCCGGCGTCGGGGTGGCTGATGATGGCGAACGTGCGACGACGCGCGGCCTCCGTCAAGATGCTCGTACCCGGTTCCATGGCTCGTGAGAGGGTACAGGGATTACTGTCGTCTCATGGCTCTCGACATCGACGCCGTGCGCGAGCAGTTCCCCGCGTTGGCACTGACGCACAACGGTGCGCCCCGCATCTATCTGGACAACCCGGCCGGCACCCAGGTGCCTCGAATGGTGCTCGATCGCATGATGCAGGCGCTGGTGGAGTTCAACGCCAACATGGGCGGCAACTTCCACACCTCGCGTTTGGCCACCGAGTCGTCGGCCGAAGCGCATCGGGCCATGGCGGATTTCTTCAACGCCTCGAGCGAACGCGAGGTGGTGTTCGGCGCCAACATGACGACGCTGACCTTCATGATGACGCGGGTGTTGGCCGGTCGATTCGAGGCCGGCGACGAGATCATCCTCACCCAGATGGAGCACGACGGCAACGCGTCGCCGTGGCGCATCATGGCCGAGGAGCGCGGGTTGGTGGTGAAGCGCCTGGATTTCGATCCCGCCACGTACGAGATCGACGTCGCGCGATTGGACGAGATCATCACGTCCCGGACCAAGTTCGCCGCCATCAACTACAGCAGCAACATTCTGGGCACCATCAACAACGTGAAGGCCATGTGCGAGCGCTACCGGGCCGCGGGCGTGTTGACCTATGTGGACGCGGTGCAGTTCGCGCCCCACGGTGCCATCGACGTACAGGAACTCGGCTGCGACTTCCTGGTGGCGTCGGCCTACAAGTTCTACGGCCCGCACCAGGGAATCCTGTGGGGTCGCGAGGAGTTGCTGTCCACCCTGCCGGCGTGGAAGTTGCGCGTGGTGAAGGACGTGCCGCCCGGTCGATACGAGACGGGCACGCAGTCGCTCGAGGGTCAGGCCGGCACCATCGGGGCCATCGAGTACATGCAGTGGGTGGGCCGCACCATGGGTGCCGAATTCGTTCCGACCAAGCCGGGGTTGTCGGATCGCACGCGTGAGGTGCACGCCGGTCTGTTGGCCATGGCCGAGTACGACCGTGGTCTCAGTCGTCATCTGATCGACGGGCTGCAACGCATCGGGGGTCTGGAGATTCGGGGCATCACCAATCCGGAGCGATTCGAACATCGGGTGCCCACGGTGTCGGTCACCAAAGCCGATCTGGATCCGGCCGAGTTGGCGACGTTCCTGGATCAACACGGCGTGTACGTGTGGAACGGTCACTCGTACGGCATCGACGTGATCGAGCGCTTGGGACTGCAGGATCGCGGAGGCGTGTTGCGTATCGGACCCACGCACTACAACACCACCGACGAGTTGGACGTCGCCCTCAATCTGATCGAGGACTTCGTGAAGGGTCGGGTCAGACGGGACTGATGGTGGTGCCGTCGGGTCGGGTGACCTCGATGGCCTTGGTGCGCGGGTTCATGTGGGTGCGATAACCCCGGGTTTTCCAGCGGTTGTGTTTGGCGCACAGTGGATCGCCGTTGTCGGGCGACGTTCGCCCACCTTCGGACCAGGGGATTCGGTGATCGACCTCGCAATGAAGTCGCGTACACGATGGCCACACGCACCGTCGTCGTCGCATCCAGACCGCTTCGCGGGCCGCGCCGGTGAAGAGTCGGGACTTGCGCCCCAGATCGATGACCGTGCCGTCGGAAGCGATGACGACGCGTCGCACGTGACCCAGCAACGAGGCCACGGCCACGTCGATGGGATCCAGCACGAGACCCGACGTGGTTTCGCACCGACGGCGGTGGATGTCCTCGGGGCGACGGGCCAAGGAGGGCAGACGTTCGTCGTTGTGCATGGCGACCAGCGCGGCCTCGTAGGTGTCGGCGTCGACGAGGATGTTCACCACCGGCTCGGGTGCCGGTGACGAGCCCACCGCGGCACTGCAGAAGATGGCGTGCAGTGCATCGGCGCGCCGTTGGGCCGCCGTGCGGGGCAGATCGGAGATGGTGGTGAGGCCCAAAGCGTCGCGGGTCTCGAGGTCGTGGCGCAGTTCGGCTTCCACGTAGCGCTCGAAGACCTCGAGGATGAGCGCACCTTGAGCCGTTCCCACGTGAGCGTCGACGTAGACGGTGTCGCCCACCGGGTGGACGCTGGCATCACG
>WLEG01000110.1 GCA_009704425.1 Actinomycetota bacterium
AGAACTCCACGCCCGTCATCGGCAACGTGGGTCGCTACGCCAAGATCGTGCTCGACACCGCGTCGTTGCGCCGCCTCATCGGCGTGGCCGGCGAGATCGCCGAGATCGCCTACACCGAGCCCGACGACGTGGCCAAGGCCCTCGACGACGCCGAGTCGCGCGTGTTCGCCGTGGCCGAACAACGCGTGGTCGACTCCACGCGCCCGTTGCGCGAACTTCTGGAGGCGGCCTCCGACGAGTTGGAGAAGCGCTTCGACAGCAAGGTGCAACTCACCGGCGTACCCACGGGCTTCGCCGACCTCGACGCCAAGATCCTCGGTCTGCAGAAGTCGTCGTTGGTCATCGTGGGCGCCCGCCCGGCCATGGGTAAGACCGCGTTCGCCCTGAACATCGCCACCAACGTCGCCCAGAAGTCCGGCATGCCGGTGCTGATCTTCTCGCTCGAAATGAGCCACAGCGAACTCACCATGCGAATCCTGGCCAGTGAGGCGCGGGTGGACTCCAACAAGTTGCGCACCGGCAACCTCACCGTGGCCGAATGGTCCCACATCAACAACGCCATCGGTCGCCTCGATCAACACCTGGTCTTCCTCGACGACAACCCGCGCGTCACCGTCATGGAGATCCGGGCCAAGGCCCGACGCCTGAAGGCCAAGTACGGCGGACTCGGATTGATCGTCATCGACTACCTGCAGTTGATGACCGGCAGCAACACCGAGAGTCGCCAGTTGGAGGTGAGCGAGATCAGCCGAAACCTGAAGATTCTCGCGCGCGAATTGGAGGTACCGGTGATGGCCCTCAGCCAGCTCAGCCGCCAACTCGAGACGCGCCAGGACAAGCGCCCGCAACTGAGCGACCTGCGCGAGAGCGGATCGCTCGAACAGGACGCCGACATCGTGATGTTCCTGCACCGCCCCGAGATGTACCGCAACGAAAAGGGCGACGCGGCCGACAACTCCGAGAAGGGCCTGGCCGAGGTGATCATTCAGAAGCACCGCGCCGGACCCACCGGAACGGTGAAGTTGGTGTTCATGGGCGACATCACGCGTTTCGAGAACGCCAGCCGTCGCGACGACGTCGACTACGAGGGTCGCTGACCCGAACGGTGTCGGTTCCGGGCGTCAGCCGGCCGGGATCACGATGGGGTCGCCCTCGGGCTGCCAGAGCCAGGCGCCGAACTGCTTCTCCATCGGAGGGTTCGGGTCCATCAACAACTCCATGGCGTGCGCCTTCTCCTCGGCCGTGAAGTCGCGTGTGTTGTGGCAGAACTCCACGGTGTTGCCCTCGGGATCGCGGATGTAGATCGAGCGACAGAACTCGTGATCCACCTCGAGCACCGCGTGGCCGTGTGCGCGCCACCGTTCGCGATGACGTTCGAGGTCGGCCATCGTGGGCGAATCGAAGGCCAGGTGATTGGCCCACCACGGAAGCCCCGCCCCCTTGTTCAGATTGGTCTCGTACCCCGCGAGGCTGTCGACGTGGATCTCCCAGAAGGCGATCATGCCCTGCTCACCGGACGGGCTGGTGCCGGTGGAATAGAAGAAGTGCTTGGAGAAACCACCCTCGGGCGTGGGAGCGGTGACCGTCTTGACCAGTTCGAATCCCATGACGTTCGTGTAGAAGTCGTAGTTCGCCTTGGTGTCGTGGATGGCGATGGCCACGTGATGGAATCCCATGCCCGCAGTCTTACCAAGTCGGCCGAGGCTGGCACAATGGGAACATGTTCCTCGGCGACGATTTGTTGAAGTGGTTGGTGCTCGCCCTCGGCGGCGCACTCTTCGCGGGAAACACCCTGGCCATCATCAAGCCGCCGCCGCGCGCCAAGGACGGCGACCTGCCACGCGCACCGGTCAGCCGTAGTGCGTTCATGGCCCTGGTGGGCCTGATCGCCGCCGTGTGGGCCCTCGCCTCGCTGGTGTCGTCGTGAGCGACCGTCTGCAACAGCAACTCGATTTCCTGATGGAGATCGATCGTCTGAAGTCGGTGAATCGTCAGACCTTGATCACCGACGGAACGCGTCGCGAGAACACCGCCGAGCATTCGTGGCATCTGGCGATGTTCGCCCTCATCCTGGCCGAGCACGCCAACGAGAGCGTCGATCTGTTCCACGTCCTGTCGTTGTGCCTGGTGCACGACATCGTCGAGATCGACGCCGGTGACACCTTCGCCTACGACACAACCGCCTACACCGACAAGGACGAGCGTGAACAACGCGCGGCCGACCGCCTGTTCGGATTACTGCCGGCGGATCAGCACGCGCGCTTTCGCGCGTTGTGGGAGGAGTACGAGGCGATGGAGACCGCCGAGAGTCGCTTCGCCAACGCCGTCGATCGCATGCAGCCCGCGATGTTGAATCACATGGTGGGCGAGTTGTCCACGTGGCGCGAGCACGGCATCAGCCGTCCCCAAGCGGTGACGCGACTCTCGCCCATCGGAGACGGTTCCGCACGATTGTGGGAGCACACGCAAGAGGTCATCGCCGAAGCCGTGCGCCGGGGAAACCTCACGGAGTGACGACGCCCTCGGCGGCCACCACCTTGCCGTCGATGACCGTGAGCAGGTACCACCCGCGTACATCGATGCCCTCGGGTGCGGGGTCGCCGTTGGCGACGGACCACAACGTGGATGGAGAGACGTACGCGTTCCTCACCTCGCCGGGCTCGGCGTCTCCCGCGATGACCGACGCGTAGAGGAGATCCTCCACGAACGCCGGGTACAACTGATCACCGTCCGAGGACCGGATGAACCCGCCGTCGTACTGGACCACGTCGAAGTTGATGCCGCGTTCCTCCTCGTCGATGACGCTGTGCAGGAAGCCCCAATACGTTCCGTCGGGCAGGTTGTCCCGGATGCGGGAGTTCGTCACCCATTCGGCACGCACCTCGGCGGAACGTTCGGGAACCACCGGTGCCTCCACCGCGGTCCAGTCGTCCAACACCTGATCGAGTTTGTCGTCACCGAACGGGTCGTCGTCGACGGCCACCGGGGGAGCCACGGTTCCGTTCGCCGAACCGGTGGACGACTGCCCGGTGGACTCCACGGCGGTGTCATCCGGAACGCCGACCATCGACGAGTCGGGGTCGGGCACGATCGATGCGGGCTCGCGGGAGTCGTACCAGTAGTAGCCACCGGCCCCGATCACCAGTGCCACGATCACCAGGAACGGAAGTTTCGATCGGCGCTGCTTGCGACGCTTACCGGACTTCTTCTTGGCCACGTCGTCAGTATCTCAGAGTTTGCGCAGACGCACGTCGCTCACGCGATGGTCGGTGCCCTTGCGCAGGATCAACGACGCACGCTCCCGGGTGGGTTCGATGTTCTCGCTGAGGTTCAGACCGTTGATGCCCTGCCAGATACCGCGCGCGGTGGCCACCGCCTCGTCACGTGACAGGTGCGCGAAGTGGCGGAAGAAACTGTCGGGATTCTGGAACACCGAGTCGCACAAGCTGAGGAATCGATCGACGTACCACCGCTCGATGTCACCTTCGTCGGCGTCGATGTAGATGGAGAAGTCGAAGTAGTCGCTGACGAACTCGGCGGCCTCGCTGCCGGGAGCACCCACTTGCAACACGTTCAGGCCTTCGAGGATCAAGATGTCGGGCTGACGAACCGTGACGCTCTCACCGTCGACGATGTCGTAGACCACGTGGCTGTACACCGGTGCCTCGACGGTGGGTCGTCCGCTCTTCAACTCGCGCAGGAATTTCAAGAGGTTGCGGGTGTCGTAGCTCTCGGGGAAGCCCTTGCGGTTCATGATGCCGCGCTCTTCGAGGACGTGATTGGGGTGCAGGAAGCCGTCGGTGGTGATGAGGTCCACCTTGGGATGATCGGGCCAACGCGCCAGGAGCGCTTGCAGAATGCGGGCGAAGGTGCTCTTGCCCACGGCCACGCTGCCGGCCACGCCGATGACGTAGGGAACCTTGGGTGCGAGCGTGCCGAGGAACGTGGCGCTCACCTTGTGCAGGTTCTGTGTGGCCGAGACGTAGAGGTTCAACAGACGGGTGAGAGGCAGGTACACCGCGGCCACCTCGTCGAGATCGATGCGTTCGTTGATGCCGCGCAGGCTCTCGAGATCCGCTTCGCGCAGGGTCATGGGTGTGGCGGCGCGTAGGTCGGCCCACTGCTGGCGGTCGAACGAGACGTAGCGCTCAGTCACGGCGGGGAACGCTATCGGCCCGGCGAGACCGCGTTGGGTCCGGCGGTCAACACCTCGACCCCGGTGTCGGTGACCAGCACCATGTGCTCGAACTGGGCGGTGCGCTTGCCGTCGGCGGTGACCGCGGTCCAGTCGTCGTCCCACATGTGGAACTGCCACGTGCCCAGGGTGATCATGGGCTCGATGGTGAACACCATGCCGGGCTTCATGATGGTGTTGTTGCGCGGATCGTAGTAATGAAGCACCTGGACGTCGGTGTGGAATTGCTCGCCGATGCCGTGACCGATGAAGGCGCGCACCACGCCCATGCGGTGCGTCTTGGCGTGGTCCTCGATGGCTTTGCCGATGTCGCTGAGCGGGCGACCGGGCACCACGGCCTCGATACCGCGCCACATGCATTCTTCGGTGACCCTCACCAACAGGCGGTCCTCGGCGCTGACGTCGCCCACCATGAACGTGGCGTTGGTGTCGCCGTGCACGCCGTTCACGAAACACGTCACGTCGAGATTGATGATGTCGCCGTCCTCGATGACGGTGCTGTCGGGGATGCCGTGGCAGATGACCTCGTTCAGGCTGGTGCACACGCTCTTGGGATAGCGGTGATAGTTCAACGGGCTGGGGTAGGCGCCTCGTTCGACGGTGAGATCGTGGACGAAGACGTCGATGTCGTCGGTGGTCATGCCCGGCTTCACGAACTCACCGGCCAGACGCAGGATGTCGGCCGCCATCTGCCCCGCGTGCCGCATGCGCTCGATGATCTCGGGGGACTTCACCGCCGACTCGTTCCAACGCGTCACCTCACCGGTGGCCGCGTAGCCGGGCTTGGCGATGTGGTCGGGCACCGAACGCATGGGTGAGATGACGCCCGGTTCGATGCGGCCCTCGAGCCCCTTGTGGCAGCGCTTGTAGCGCCGACCCGATCCGCACCAACAGTCGTCGTTCGACTGTGGCAACACCTCGGGAGCCCGGCGACGAGTGGGACGGGGCTCGCTGGTCACGCGGTCAATCTACTGTCCCGATCAAAGTGTCACGGCATGAAGAAGCCGGTGGCGTCGACGATCACATCTGCGCGCCCGTACACGTGGAAGCACACGTCGCCGGTGTGGGGCCCCGTGCGTGGCACCTTGACGATGACCGCGTTGGCCACGGTCTGCCCAGTGCGGAAATTGAGCGTGCTGGCCTCGGGTCGGGGTGCGTCGCAGGGATACACGGTGACGTAGCCACCCGCGGCCGGCGCCACGGTGTTGGTGACGGTCACGTTCAGGGCGATCGCGCCGAGGCCGAGGAACTCGACGAAGTCGACGTCGAGGGCGACGGTGGTGTCGTCGACCGGCTGTCGCGCCACGTTGACACCCTCGCGGGTGTTCATGATGCGCACCGGGGTGACGCTGGTGTATCGCGACCCGTCGGCGAACCAACCGTTCACGTCCACCAGGATGTCGGCGCCTCCGAACACGTAGAAGCAGATCTCACCATCGGCGGGAACGGTGGCGATGACCGCGTTGGGGACGATCGCGTTCGGCGTGAAATTCAGGTTCGAGGCGTCGGGGCGTTGGGGTGCGTCGCACGGATACACCGTGAGATAGCCGGGATGCACACCGGTGGTGGTGTTCACGGCCGTGACGTTTAGCGACACGGCGGACACACCCGACAGCGGTACGCCCCCCTTGCCGAGGACGTTCAGGCGGACGTTGTCGTCGACCACCCGTCGTTGCACGGCGTTCACTCCGTTGCGGGTGCTCATGATGCGCGACGGAGCCAGCGCGGTGAACCCCGACCACCGTGCCGACCACCCACCCACGTCGGCGATCAGATGCGCGGACCCGAACACGTGGAAGCACACGCGACCATCGGCCGAGAGTGGAGCCAGCACCGCGTTGGCCACGATCTGGTTGGTGCGGAAGTTCAGGTTGCTGGCGTCGGGCAACGGCACGTCGCACGGGAACACGGTGACGTAGCCACCGGCGTCCGGCGCCACGGCGGCGTCGACGGTGACGTTCAAGGTCACCGCGGCCACACCCGACGTCGGAATGCCGTTGGTGCCGGCGACCTGCAGTGACAGGGTCGTGTTCGTCACCTTGGCGACGGGAGCGCCGATGCCGTTACGCGTGTCGAGCACGCGAACCGGCGTCATGG
>WLEG01000111.1 GCA_009704425.1 Actinomycetota bacterium
CACGCCATGTTGCGCGCGGCCGGCGTGTCGGTGGACGTCGGTTGTCTGGCCGACGTGGCACACGAACAACTGCTGCCGTATCTGCATCACCGTCGAACCGGTCGTCCCTTCGTGGTGTCGAAGATGGCCGCCAGCATCGATGGTCGCACCGCGGCGGCCGACGGAAGCAGTCGCTGGATCACCGGTGACGCCGCCCGCACCGCGGTGCACGCGTTGCGCGCCGACAGCGATGCCATCGTGGTGGGGGCCGGCACCGTGCGCGCCGACGATCCCGAACTGACCACCCGTCTGGTGGACGGACCGTCGCCACGTCGCGTGGTGTTGGGCACGGCCCCCGCCGCCGCCCGCGTGCGTCCGTGCCTGGAGTGGACCGACTCGCCGGAGTCCCTGCTCGATCACCTCGGCGCCGAGGGCGTGCTGCAGGTGCTGGTCGAAGGTGGTGCCACCGTCGCCTCGTCGTTCCACGAGGCCGGACTTGTGGATCGCCACGTCATTCATCTGGCGCCCGCGTTTCTGGGTGCGAGCGGCCGACCCATGTTCGCCGGACCCGGCGCCGCCACCATCGACGACATCCGTCGCGGTCGTCTGGTGTCCACGCGCGTTCTCGGAGACGACATCGAGGTCGTCATCGATCCCATCACCACCGACAACTTCCCCACCACCAAGGAGCAAGTATGAGCAGCGAATTTTCCTTCGCCCCGATCGAGGACGTCGTGGCGGCCATCGGCCGCGGCGAGATCGTGGTCATGGTCGACGACGAGGATCGCGAGAACGAAGGCGACCTCATCATGGCGGCGCAGTTCGCCACGCCCGAGAAGATCGCCTTCATCGTGCGCCACACGTCCGGTGTGGTGGTGGCGCCGCTCACCGGAGAACGCTGCGACGACCTGCGCCTGCCGTTGATGGTGGAGCACAACACCGAGAGCCATCGCACCGCGTTCACCGTGTCGGTGGACCTGATCGAGGGCACCAGCACCGGCATCTCGGCCGCCGATCGCGCGGCCACGTTGTGCGCGTTGGCCGATCCGCAAACGGGTTTCGCCGCTTTCGCCCGACCCGGTCACATCTTCCCGTTGCGCGCCCGCGAGGGCGGCGTGTTGAAGCGCGCCGGCCACACCGAGGCCGCCGTGGACCTGGCGCGCATGGCTGGGCTCGAGCCCGCCGGGATCATCTGCGAGATCGTCAACGAGGACGGTTCCATGTCGCGCCTGCCGCAGCTGATCGAGTTCAGCCGTCAGCACGGACTGTTGCTGTCGAGCATCGCCGAACTCATCAAGTACCGCCGTCGTCACGAGAAGCTGGTGACGCGCATCGGTCAGGCCCAGGTGCCCACCGATTGGGGCACGTTCACCTGCACCGCGTACCGCAGTCATCTCGACGACACCGAGCATCTGGCCTTCAGCATGGGCGACGTGGACGACGGCAAGCCGTCGTTGGTTCGCGTGCACAGCGAGTGCCTCACCGGTGACGTGTTCAGCAGCCGTCGCTGCGACTGTGGTCCGCAGTTGAACTCGGCCATGGCCCTCATCGCCAAGGAGGGTCGCGGCGTGGTGGTGTACCTGCGCGGACACGAGGGACGCGGCATCGGCATCGGCCACAAGATCCGCGCGTACTCGCTGCAGGACGGCGGCCTCGACACCGTGGACGCCAACACCGAACTGGGTCTGCCCGTGGACAGTCGCGAATACGGGATCGGCGCCCAGATCCTGGCCGACCTGGGTGCGAACAAGTTGCGCCTCATCACCAACAACCCCGCCAAGTACGGCGGCCTCGAGGGTTACGGTCTGGAGATCACCGAGCGCGTGGCCCTGAACCCGCTACCCACCGAGGAGAACCTGAAGTACCTGCAGACCAAGCGCGACCGCATGGGACACCTTTTGGACCTTCCCGAGACATCTGCCTGACCCGCACCCGTAACACCCGCACCCGAATCACCCGTACGACATCACCAGCACCCGATCACGGAGATCATCATGACCAGAATCCAGAGCAGCCAGACCATGCCCGAGTCCTTCGACGGATCGGCGCTGTCCATCGGAATCGTGTGCGCGCGGTTCAACGATCACATCGTCACCGAGTTGTTGGCGGGCGCGCGTCGAGGCCTCGACCGCTGTCGGGTGAAGGACGCCAACATCGACGTGGTGTGGGTGCCCGGCGCGTTCGAGATTCCGTTGGCCGCCATCACCATGGCCGGCTCGGGCAACTACGACGCCATCATCACCCTGGGCGCCGTCATCCGTGGCGACACCGCGCACTTCGAGTTCGTGGCCGGCGAGTGCGCGCGCGGCATTCAGAACGCGCAGTTGGAGACCGGCATCCCGGTGATGTTCGGAGTGCTCACCGTGGACACCAACCAGCAGGCCATCGATCGCTCGGGCCCCGGCATCGACAACAAGGGCGACGAAGCCGCCGTGGGCGCGGTGGAGATGGGGTTGTTGATCAACGCCATCGAGGCCACTTATCCCCCGGCCTGACCGCGCTCGCACCACCGGCTCCCACCCCGAATCGGTGTGACGCAGCGACGTCACACCGGCGAGAGCCGATGAGAAACTGAGGAGATCATGGGAGCGATCCTGGCCATCCTCGTCGCGGTTGCGAGTTCCCTGACCGCCCCTTCCGTCGCGGTGAACGACCCCGCCGCCACCGCCGGTCGCGTGGAGGTGCTCATGTTCCGCACCCCGCTGACCTCGTTCGTGGCCACGTCACGAACCCCTCGTGGTGTGGACGCGGCCCTCGTCTGGACCACCGATCAGTGTTCGGCTCCCATCGTGGGCAGCACCGGCCGCTCGTTCGACTTCACAGCCGCGTGTCTGCGTCACGACTTCGGCTATCGCAACTACAAGATGCTCGACCAACGCTTCAACTGTCCGCAACGACCGACCAACGGAACGTGCGCGGACGGTACCTGGAGTTACGGCCGCTGGTGGAACGCCTCGAACCGCGCCCGGCTGGACGCGCAGTTCAAGAAGGATCTGTTCGCACATTGCGCGTCGCGACCGGCGTGGGATCGACCCACGTGTCGGGCTTGGGCCACCACGTTCCACACCGCGGTGCGCACCTTCGGCGGCCCGTGAGTTTCCATCACCCGCCGCGTCACCCGGGCAACGAAAGGCGATACAGGATCGCGTCCGTCGGTTCGTCGCCGTCGCGACACCCGCACTCGATGCGTCCCACTTCAAGAAAGCCCGCGCGTTGCGCCACGCGACGCGACGCGGTGTTGCCCTCGGCGATGCGCGCGGTGAGAGCGCGGATGGATGCGTCGGTGGCGGCCAGTTCGGCCACCCGGGCCAACGCCGACGCCATCACGCGCATGCCCCGTCCCCACGGCGCCACCCAATAGCCCACCTCGGCGTCACCGGTGTCGGGATCGACGGAATGGATGCCCACCACCGCCACCGGTGTGCCGGTGTCGGACTGCTCCACCACCCAACGCCAGTACTCGGTCTCGGGGTGCTCCACGAAGTGGCGCGCGTGATCGCGCGTGTACGGGCGCGGCACCAGGGTCCACCGCTGAATGTCGGGGTCCTGACAGGCCTCGGTGATCCAGTCGATGTCGGATTCGAGAAAGGTCTCGCGCAGCACCACCATGCGTGAATGGTGCCCTACCAGTTCGGAAGATCCAAGTGATTTACGCCGTGCACGCGGCACAACATCTCGTGCAGGATGCGCGCCGTGGCGCCCCACACCGTTTCATCGTCCAGATGAAAGAAGAACATGGGGCGTTCACCGTCGTTGCTCGTGGGCACCGACCACCACTCCCACGAGAACGTGTCGGGTCGCACGAGTTCGCGCAACGGCACCCAGAACGCGCGCTCCACCTCGTCGTTGCTGATGGTCAGCGACGGGCGCTCGCCCACCGTTCCCACCACCGGCACGATGTAACTGCGACTCACGAAGGTCGACAGGGGCGACAGGGTTCCGTGCACCTCCACCACGTCGGGGTGCACGCCCACCTCCTCGTGCGTTTCGCGACGCGCGGCCTCGATGATGCTCTCACCCGCGTCCACCCGACCACCGGGAAAGCTGATCTCGCCGCGGTGGTTGGTGAGATTCGACGAGCGTCGCGTCAGCAGGATCTCGGCTCCGGCCTCCGACTCGGCCAGCAACATCAAAACCGCCGACACCTTCTCGTCGGGTCGCGGTTCCTTGGTCGACGACGCGCCCTCGCGCAACGCGCGCAGCACCGCGGTCAACGAGAAATCGGCGTCGCGATCGCGCCACAACGGATCTCCCGCGGGACGCGAGGCCGGAGGACCCGGGATCGACTGCGGACCACCGGGTCGACGCGCGGTCACGATGATCGACGCATCACGACGACGAGAGGTCAGGCGACCGTCGTGGGCTTCCAGCCCGACGCCTGCAGTTGCTGCAACACCTCGGCCAAACCGGCGGTCTTCATGGATGTGAGCACCTTGCCCGGCGTCTGCTCGCCGCGCTCCCACTCTTCCCACGCCGCGATGATCTTGGCCAGGTCGGGAGCGGGTCGTTCGAAGTCGGATGCCATGCGATCAGTCTACGAGCGCGACGCCAAGGTGGCTCAGGCGGAGTCGTCGTTCGATTGCTTCATCCGGGCGCGCGCACGACCGGCCAACGTGCCCACGGTGCGTCCGGCCAGTCGACCGATCTCGTCGGCGCGACCATCGGGTCGTTGCGACAACTCGGTGACGCCCTTCTTGGTGGGCGCGCTGTAGTCCGTGCGGGCCACCACCACGACGAACACCACCACCACGAGGATCTGCACGAGTCGGGTGTTGGTCTCCAGACCGGGCAACGCACAGGCCACCAACGCGACGGCCACCAGGACGTAGTCCAAAATGCGGTGCGTGCGCCGACCCACCCTGCGGAACGCGGCCAGGGGCGCGTCGGCCACCGCGGCATTGATGACGATGAGCGCGCCCAACGCCGTGGGCACCAACGGGTCGACGCTCTGCAGACCACTGGCCACCAACGCTCCGCCCACCACGTATTCGGCGGCTTGGTGCAACCAGAACGCGCGCTTGCCCTCGGCCACCATGACGCGAACACTAACGAGACGCGCACCGTGTGCGGGGGCGCGTGCGCATGCGGGTGGGCGCGTGCGCGGGGAAAGCAAAGGCCCCGGGGCGAACCCCGGGGCCTTCGATCACTCCTGTGGAGAGTGGGTCACATCATTGGTCACATCATTCCGGGCATTCCGCCCATGCCACCCATTCCGCCGGGCATGCCGCCGCCGGCGCCACCGTTCTTCTCGGGCTTGTCGGCCACGAGGCATTCGGTGGTCAGCACCAGGGCCGCGATGGATCCGGCGTTCTGCAACGCGGCGCGGGTGACCTTGGCGGGGTCGATGATGCCGGCCTTGACGAGGTCGATGTACTCACCCGTCGCGGCGTTCAGGCCCATCGCACCCGACTCGCTCTCCACGCGCTGCACCACGAGGGCGCCTTCCATGCCGGCGTTGTCGGCGATGTTGCGGGCCGGAGCGTCGAGGGCTTCCCACACGGTGCGAGCACCGGTGGCCTCGTCGCCGGTCAGCGACTCCACGACCTTCTTCACCGACGCGCGCGCACGCAGAAGCGCGGTTCCGCCTCCGGGCACCACGCCTTCCTCGATGGCGGCGCGGGTGGCCGAGATGGCGTCCTCGATGCGGTGCTTCTTCTCCTTCAGCTCCACCTCGGTGGCGGCGCCGACCTTGATGAGCGCCACACCGCCGGCCAGCTTGGCCAGACGCTCCTGCAGCTTCTCGCGGTCCCAGTCCGAGTCGGTGTTGTCGATCTCGGCCTTGATCTGGTTGATACGACCCTCGACGTCGGACTTGTCTCCGTGTCCGTCGACGATGGTGGTCTCGTCCTTGGTGACGATGACGCGCTTGGCGCGGCCCAACAGATCGAGGGTGACGTTCTCGAGCTTGAGACCGACCTCCTCGCTGATGACCTGACCACCGGTGAGCACGGCCATGTCCTGCAACATCGCCTTGCGACGGTCACCGAAGCCCGGAGCCTTGACGGCCACCGAGTTGAAGGTGCCGCGGATCTTGTTCACCACGAGCGTGGCCAGAGCCTCGCCCTCGATGTCCTCGGCGATGATGATGAGCGCCTTGCCGGTCTTCATGACGGCCTCGAGGGCCGGCAGCAACGACTGCACGGTGCTGATCTTGGAGCCGTAGAGCAGGATGTAGGGCTCGTCGAGCACCGCTTCCTGACGCTCGGCGTCGGTCACGAAGTACGGCGA
>WLEG01000112.1 GCA_009704425.1 Actinomycetota bacterium
CGAAGTCGAACCGGGGGCAGCCGATGAATCATCGCTTCGTCCACCGGATGTCGAACAGGTCGACGTGGCTGCGAGCACGAGCGGAACGAGAGCACAGACGAGCGCGGCCCGACGAGGCTGCTCCCGCTTCACGTTCGCCCGCACGACTCTCCCCCGGCGACAAACTGGACTGGCATGCGGATGATTCTCACACACGTCGGACACCGTGTCGGTCGTGGTCGCCAGCGGCGCCAAAACCACTTCAAACAGTCGATGGATCCCGCCTGCCGACATGACATGCTGTTCCGATGTTCGACGATCGTGCGCTCGCTTTCCTCGGCGAAGTCCGTTTCGCCCGTCTGGCCACCAACGGTCGCGACGGCTTTCCCCACAACGTTCCGATCTGGTTCGACCTCGAACCCAACGCTGACGCCTCCCACGACCTGTTGTTCATCTCGGATCGCACGGCGAGCAAGACGCGCAACGCGCTCGCCGACCCCCGAGCGGGAGTGACCATCGGAGGAGATCCCGCCGATGGCCAGGGCTACCTGATCCGTGGCACCATCACCGTTGAAGAAGATCCCGGCCGAGCGGTGACACACCGCATGATCGACCGCTACGAGACCGGCACCCCACGCGCCACACAACTGCGAGAGGCTTGGAAGGACGACGACATCGTCGTGCTTCGACTACGCCCGACATCGATCGTCAAGGTCTGGGGCTGAGCCACGACACGTGGCGCCGAGACGTCGAAGTCGATCGTCGGACGTTTCGACAGAACGTCACGCCTCAACTTCATCCCAGCTCCACTCTTCCTGGTTCTTCTGGTGGCATGAACGACCAATTCTTGGTCGTTCATGCCACCAGAAGAACCACGGTGATCAGTCGTGCACCTGGGAGTCGAGGTCGTTCAGTCGTCGGCCGGCGTCCTCGACGATCGACCACCACTCGTCTTCGTCCATGGCCGTGGCCCGCCCGGTGAACGCCACGTCGCCCAATTGCATCACCATGATGATCGAGCCGAATCGGGCGATCGTCGTGCGTCCGATCACCTCCATCTTGTCGCCCTGGGTCGCCAGCGGGGGTGTCGTCGTCTGCATCCAGCTGACGGACTCGTCACCGATGTCGCGACCCACGACGATCGCGTACTTCTCCACCGCACCGGAATCGGCCGTCACTTCCGCACCGTCGCAGATGCGCGCGGCCTCCTTCGCGTCCCGGAAGTACGCCTCCACGTCGTCGTTCGCCCACGCTTGCAGGCGCATCATGCGGACGGTCCCGCCCTCGGTGCGGGCCTGCATCTCCACGTCGGCCCCGGACTCGCCCGCCAGTTCGACGAGATTCTTCGTCACCATGTCCGAATCGGGACACCACACCGACGGGTCGATGGACGGATTCTCCGGTTCGCGCGTCTCGAACACCTGACGCTGGGTCTCGTCCCACTCGCCCGGCATGTCGGTGATGGTGGGGAGAACATCGGAGATCATCTCTGGCGTGGGCAGCTGGCCCTCGGCGGAACGGGTGCACGAGACACCGACAAGGAAAAGGGCCACGACGACGGGAACGAGTTTCGCGCGCATGCCCCACAGGAAAGCCCTCGGGGCCGACCGTGCGTCGGGAGATCCCTACCGTGAAACGGAACGAACGTCACGAGCCGTCGACGGTGTCACCCTTCGACGACGACCCCATGAGAAGTGCGATGGACAACATCGCCGACACCACCGACGCCAGAAGGATCGCCAGTTTCGCGTTGGCCTGATCGGGTCCCTCGGGAAGCGCCAACTTGGTGA
The DNA here is from genome assembly GCA_009704425.1 of Actinomycetota bacterium. GTDB lineage: Bacteria > Actinomycetota > Acidimicrobiia > Acidimicrobiales > Ilumatobacteraceae > Casp-actino8. Next base: position 1,770 of record WLEG01000112.1, read on the forward strand.
TGAAGAGGGCCACGGTGAAGCCGATCCCCGCCGCGGTGCCGGCACCGAGAATGTGACGGGTCGTCACCCCGCGGGGTGCTTCGGCCAGTCCCGAGCGCACGGCCAGACGCGTGGACACGAAGATTCCGAGGGGCTTACCGATCACCAAGCCGAGGAACACTCCCCACGTCACCGCCGAACCGGCGGCGTCGCGGAAGCCATCCACCGAGACCGGTAGTCCGCTGTTCGCCAACGCGAAGATCGGCACGATCACGAAACTCGTCCACGGATGAAGAACGTGCAGCAACCACTCCACGACCGACACGGAGTCGCGAGACCCGTCCGACTCGAGCGACTCACCGTGTGATTCGACCAGGTCGGGCCGTTCCTCGACGTCGACGTAATCGTGCCCTCGTCGTGGAGTCACCGGCGCGATCAGCCCCATCACCACTCCAGCCAAGGTGGGGTGCACTCCGCCCCTGTAGAGACCGAGCCACACGACCACTCCCACCAGCACGTACACCGGCACCGATTGCACCCCGGCGCGCCGGACCACCAACGTCGCCAGCACCCCGACCACCGCGGCGGTCAGCCAACCGAACGTGACCCCCGTGGAGTACACCACGGCGATGATGATGATCGCGCCGATGTCGTCGACGATGGCCAAGCCGAGGAGGAACGCTCTCAGCGGGGACGGAACTCGACTTCCGGCAACCGACAAAACGCCGACGGCCAAGGCGATGTCGGTCGCCACGGGGATCGCCCAACCACGAGCCGCCACGTCGCCGGCCACCGCCAGATAAATGAGTGCCGGCACCACCATGCCACCCACCGCGGCCATGACCGGCAACAGTGCCGCACGCCGCGTGGCCAGATGCCCCTCGGTGACCTCCCGCTTGATCTCCAATCCGACCACGAGGAAGAAGATCGCCATGAGACCGTCATTGACCCAGTGACGTAGATCCAGATCCATCGTGAAGTCGCCGAACGACATCACCACCCGCGTGGACCACAGATCCTCGTAGGACGACGACCATGGCGAATTGGCCCACAGCAGAGCGATCACCGCACCGGCACAAAGTAGTGCGGCGCCGGCAGTCTCCTTGCTCAGGAAATCGCGCAACGGCGAGATGCGCCGTAGCGACGGTGAACCGGACGTGTTCGATGCGTGCTTCAACGAAGTCTCCTGACCTCGCCGACCCGTCTTCCCGGCACACCTCGGTTGTGACAAGGCGAACCTTATCGTCGGCGTCGACCCGCGGCTGGTGGAACTGGTGGCAGGAACGACCAGAAACTGGTCGTTCCTGCCACCAGTTCCACCAGAAGAATCGGGTTCGGGTCAGAGCAGGCCGAGCACCAGCCCCGCCAACGCGAGGTGATACGTGACCATGATCCCCACCGGTTGCCACGGGCGGGCTTTCACGAACCGCGTCTCGGCGATCAACGCGTCGGACAGCATGAAGATGATCGCACCGGCGATGGAGACCCACGAGCCACTGGCCACGGCCGCCACCGCCATCGTCGTGATCACCACCACGTACACCGAGACCGGCACGACGAGTTCCGTGTGTCCGCCACTCCGGATCGCGCCGACGAAACGTCGCGCCAGCATCGACGCAACGGGAATCGCGACGACCGTGGCCACCAGCCAACGCACCCCGCTCGTCTCCCCCACGGCGAAACCGACGGCGAACATCACCTGGGCCACGGCGAACGAGGCCAGTCCAGGCACGAACAGGTTCCCCGGCAACATCAAGAACACGTCACCGAACAGGCAGAACACCAGGGCCACCACCAACCACGTCCATGAGGCGGTGTGCTCCACGTCGACGGAAACCGCGAACAACGCGAAGGCCGCCGTGGCCGCGGGCTTGCTGACGTACTCCAGCACGGAATTCTCGCGGGTCACGGCCACCCAATCGGCGAGCGACATGATCGCCGCCAGGCCCAACATCGCCCAGGCGACCCCGTTCATTCGCGTGTCGAACCGTTCCGACTCAGCCGCGACGTCGGGTCATGAGTTCGACCAACTGATCGAGCGCCGCACCCCAGCCGTCGTGGAAGCCCATCTCGTCGTGCGTGCGCATGCCCGCCTCGTCCACATGGCGCACGACCGCCGAATACCGGGATCCCTCTCCGACCGGTTCGAAATCGATCGTGACCGTGAAGCCGAACTCACCCTCACCGAGAGGGAGTGGTTCGAAGTTCGGCCCCATCAGGTTGGTCCACGCGAACCGCCGGCCCGGACGGGCGTCGAGAACGCATCCCGTGCCCTCGTTGCGCTCGCCGTCGGGACCGCACATCACCGTGCGGAAGATCCCTCCGGGAACGGCGTCGACCTCGGCCTCGGTGGTACGCCACGGAACCGGCGTGAACCATTGCTTCAACAGCTCGGTGTCGACGTATCCCGCGTACAACTCGTCGGCGCTGATCGGAACCACGCGTTCGATTCGCAGGTCGAAAGCCACGTTCAGCGCTTGCGGATGACGCCGTCGGCCACCGCGGCCGCCGCCACCGCCGGGGCCACACGCGCCACGACCGAACGGTCGAACACGGACGGCACCACGAACTCGGGCTTCAACTCGGCGTCGGTCACCGACTCGGCGATGGCCACCGCCGCGGCCAACTTCATGCCTTCGGTGATGTCGGTGGCCTGAGCGTCGAGGGCACCGCGGAAGATGCCGGGGAACGCCAGAACGTTGTTGATCTGGTTCGGATAGTCGCTACGACCCGTGGCCATGACCGCCGCGAGACCGTCGCACTGCTCGGGCCGGATCTCGGGGTTCGGGTTGGCCATGGCGAACACGATCGGATCCTTGGCCATCGACCGGATGTCGGCCGCGGTGATGAGATCCGGTCCACTGACGCCGACGAACACGTCGGAACCCTTCATGATGTCGCTGATGGTGCCCATACGGCGCGAACGGTTGGTGTTCTCGGCGAACCATTCCTTGGCCGAGTTCATCTCGCCACGACCCGTGTAGATGGCGCCCACGCGGTCGCAACCGATCACGTCGCCCACGCCGGCGTTCAACAGGATCTTGCCGATGGCCACTCCGGCGGCACCCACACCGGCGATGACCACCGTGAGGTCCTCCATCTTCTTGCCGGTGATCTTCAGCGAGTTCCACAACGCGGCCAAGGTGACGACCGCGGTTCCGTGCTGGTCGTCGTGGAAGACCGGGATGTCGAGGCTGGCGCGCAGACGCTCCTCGATCTCGAAGCACTCCGGAGCCTTGATGTCCTCCAGGTTGATACCGCCGAAAGTGGGCGCGATTCGCTGGACGAAATCGACGACCTCGTCGGCGGTGGAGGCGTTGATGCACACCGGGAAACCGTCGACGCCACCGAACTCCTTGAACAACAGGGCCTTGCCCTCCATGACGGGCATGGCGCCCTCGGGTCCGATGTCGCCCAAGCCCAGAACCGCGGTGCCGTTGCTGACGATGGCCACGGTGTTCTTGCGGATGGTGTACTGGTGCGACAAGCCCGGATCGTTCTCGATGGCGGTGCACACACGGGCCACGCCGGGGGTGTAGGCCATCGAGAGGTCGTCACGATCGTTCACCGGCGCCGTCGACAACACGTGGATCTTGCCCGACTCGTGCATCTTGAACGTGCGGTCCCACCAATCCAGCAGGGTGACGCCCGACAGCTTGTTCACGGCGTCGACCACCTTGGCCTGATGCGCCTCGTCACGACAGTGCACCACCACGCTGCGACGCAACACGGGTCCGCGCACGTCGAAACCGTCGAGGGCCCCGATGTTGCCGCCGGCCTCGCCGATGGCGGTGCAGAGGCGTCCGAGGGTGCCGGGGACGTTGTCCAACTGGCAGTCGAGGGCGATGGAGAAGGCGGCGGTCGGTTTCGTAGTCACAGGGTTACAAACGATACGACACTCTCCGCCGGAATCTTCGTCTTTTCGGGACAAACACCCCGCGTCAACCTCGTGTTCACCCTTGACTCACGAGGCGGTTCGGGGGTACGTTTTTGTAGTGACCACTACACACAATTCGTCTCGCAGAATCTGGCTCGCCCATCCGGTCGGGATGCTGTTCGCTCTGGCCTTCGCCCTCTTCTTCGCTGTTCTCCCCGAGGACGCGGTCTCCGAGACCGGTTCCCAGGTCGGCTTGTACGTTCTGGCCGCGATCCTCGGCCCGGTCACCGTGTTGGTTCTGCGGTTCCTGGCCGACCGCTTGCGACTGGACCGGCGGCGATTCGTCGTCATCGCCAGCGCCGGTGCCGCAACGTTCGACGGACTGTTCATCGGACTGTGGCCCGACGTGTACGGACACGAGGGCACGGCCCTCGCCAACGTGGCTGCGTTGATCCTCTTCGGCTTGGCG